>CAZDHN010000209.1:0-9448 GCA_964505115.1 uncultured Planctomycetaceae bacterium | reverse complement strand
ACGACCGCCCTGATTGCGCTGCAGGGACCGCTGGCCGCGCGCATCCTGGAAGAGGCGATCGAAGAGGGCCCCATGCCCGAGCCGTTCCACAACCGGCTTTCCGAGGTCCGGCTGTTCGGCGCCAGGGTACTAGCCTCGCGGACCGGCTATACGGGCGAGCCGCTGGGCTTCGAGTTATTCGTCTCCGCCGAAGATGCCGAGGCGGTCTGGTCGGGTTTGCTCGCGGCGGGCGAGCCGCTGGGGGTGGTTCCGGTTGGCTTGGGTGCGCGCGACACCTTGCGGCTGGAGGCGGGCATGCCTCTCTACGGACACGAGTTCGGCCTGGACCCGCAAGGCGAGCAACTTCCCGCCTTCGCTTTCCCAATGGCCGGTATCGCGGTCAGTTTTTCCGAGCGCAAGGGCGAGTTCATCGGCCGCAAGGCACTGGGGCACCAGTTCGAGCAGATTCAGAAGCTCCGCAACGGAAGCGAAGAACCGTCGGAAATTCTCCCCTTCCGCATCCGACCGCTGGCGCTGTTGGACCAAGGGGTGATGCGACAGGGTGACGAACTTTTCATCGGCAAGAAACGAGTTGGCGTGGTAACCAGCGGCACCGTCACGCCCTACTGGCGGTTCGAGGGTGGCGGAGCCCTGATGAACATTACCGACCAGAGCGACCGGCGCGCGATCGGGCTAGGATACCTCGACGCCACGCTCCAACCGGGCCGCACGTTGGATGTAATCGTGCGTGGCAACCGCTTGAAGGCCCAGATTGTGCGCTGGCACGGTCGTAGCGAGGCCCCGCCCTATTTTCGCCCGATCCAGGCCGGCCAGGAGAAACCGAAAGAGGAATCGGCCGTAATCGGCGGAAGCGAAAAGGCCCAACTTCTGATCAAGAAGAGCTTGGAGAATCACCACTGGCGGCAGCAGCGCTGCATCAATATGATCCCCTCGGAGATGACCCCATCGCCGCTGGTTCGCCTTTTGCAGGTAAGCGATCCGGTGGGTCGCTACGCCGAGCACAAAGAGTTGCTGGCCGCCATGGGTCAGGACGTCTACTACTACCAGGGCACGGAGTTGATTGCCTGGGTCGAGGAGCGGCTGAGGATGGAGATGGCCGACTTTATGGGCTGTCCCCTGGTGGAAGCCCGTTCGATCAGCGGCCAGATGGCCAACATGACGGTCTTCAGCGCCTTCGTGGACTACAAGAACCGAACCGACCGGCGTCGCGAGGCACAGCGCATCAGCCTGGCAATGAACAACCACATCGGCAAGGGCGGCCATCTCAGCGCGCAGCCGATGGGCGCCCTGCGCGACTACATCGCCAAGGATCCGATCACCGAGCAATACGCGGTGGTCAACTTCCCGGTCCGCGAGGACAACCCCTATCGGATCGACCTCGAGCGATTGGCCCAGATGCTCGAAGACGTCAACCCGGAGATCATTATCTTCGGCAAGAGCATGGTCTTGCACCCGGAGCCGGTGGCCCAGGTGAAGAAGCTGATCGAGGGCAAGAAGCAGAAGCCCATCATAATGTACGACATGGCCCACGTCCTGGGGCTGATCGGGCCGCACTTCCAACAGCCCTTCGCCGAGGGCGCCGATCTGGTGACCGGCTCCACGCACAAGACGTTCTTCGGAACGCAACGGGGTATCATCGGCACCAACTTCGCGCCCAACACGCCGGAATTCGATTTATGGAAGGCGATTCGCCGTCGGGCGTTCCCCGGCATGGTAAGCAACCATCACCTGGGATCGCTCTTGGGCTTGCTGCTGGCGGCAATCGAGATGAACGCCTTCAAGGATGAGTACCAGCGCCAGGTGGTCCGCAACGCCAAGGCTTTTGGCCGGGCGCTGGCCGATCACGGCGTGGCAGTGGAGGGCGACCCGGCCGTCTCGTATACGGAAACGCATCAAGTGATCGTCAACGTGGGCTACGCCAAGGGTTGCGAGGTGGCCCAGAGCCTGGAGAAGAACAACATCATCGTCAACTACCAGGCGTTACCGCACGACGAGAGTTTCACGGCCAGTTCCGGCCTGCGGATCGGCGTTTCCGAGATGACCCGATTCGGCATGACGGAGAAGGACTTCGAGGCCTTCGCTCCGATCATGGCCGAGGCGATCAAGAACGGCCGACATATCGGCGACGAGGTGGCCGCCTTCCGCGAGAACTTCCTCACGATGCAGTACTGCTTCGACGGTGAACTGCTGGAACCGCTGAAGAAGGCGCTGCTGGAAACGTTCTGACGCGGGCGGGCAACCGGCCATAGCGTGAAAAATATCGGCGTTTAGCCGGCGGGCTTGCCCGCCGCGTTTGCGCTGGAGCACGCTCTACCGGCCAACGCGGCGGACAAGTCCGCCGGCTAAACGACTATCGCTGGCGGTGGCAACGCCACGACGCTTGGCAAGCATTCGGGTTACGCCCTCGGCCTTAGCATCTATCAGATATTCTTCTGAATTCGCCAGGCTTTCATGTAGTCGTCGCTGTAGAGTTGCTTTTCCAGCAGGACCTCGGTCGTGATGGCGGCCTCGACCAACTCCTTATCGCCGGCGTCCATGATGGCCGCACTCAAGCCGGCCGAAATGGCCATCACTAGATACGTCCGGTTGATCAGCCGGTTCATCAGGCATTGCTGGCTGACGTTGGACAAGCCGAGAATGAATTGCGGGGGCGGATCGGCGGCCATCGTCAATTGGCGGATGGCTTCCATCACGTTTCCGGCCTGCATGGCGGCGACGTTTACCGGCAGGATGATCGCGTCCAAGAAGATATCTTCCACCGCGATACCCGCCTCCATGGCGGTCATCAGGAAGGTCGCCCCGCATTCAACCCGTTTCTCCACGTTGCCCGGCACGCCGTCCTGGTCCATTGTCAGGCCGATAATGCCGGCGTTGTTCTCGGCGGCCAGCGGGATCAGCTTGGCCATGTTGTCCGCGGCCGCGGTGGATGAATTGATAATCAGCTTCGTATCCGGCAAGGCCTTCTTCACTTCGGCGACGGCCTCGACCAGCAGTTTGGGCTTCGCGCTGTCCAACGAGATCGGCCTGTCGGTAACCTCGGCGACGGTTTGGGCCAGCCAAACGAAGTTGGCAACCGGATCGCCCTTTGTGGGGCCCAGATTGATGTCGAGAACGTCGGCACCGCCGTCGACCTGCTGCTTGACCAACTCCTGTATGACCGTCTTCTCCTGCTCATTGATGCCCTTGCGGACATCGCGGTACATGCCGTTAATCCGTTCGCTGAAAATAATCATCTAACGTTCTCCTAAATTGTTCGAATATCCGAGCCGCCCCCTCCCGTCGCCGGCTCAGCTTGTAAGTTCACTGATGGTGTTTCGCACCGCTTCCATCGCTTGGGGATGGCACAAAACTAACAGATCAACGCCGCCCTGCAGCGCGTCGCAGGCAGTGACGGCTTCCCAAGCCGGCCCGCGCATTTCGGGTGGCCCCCAAGCTTCGGTCATATCGTCGCCCGATCGAGCCTCCTTCGCCCGCCAGGCTTCGTAACCGACGTCCAGCAGCACCGGCTGGCCCATCAGGCGGTCGCCGGAAAGCGCGGCCAGTCGGCCTCGTTCGAGAATCGAGTAGATGTACTCCATGCCGTACCCGAGCGCCGCCATGGTCGGATAAATGACAATGTCCGTCAGCGGGAAGCCCGTGTCGCTGGCCAGGATGTTGACCTGCTTCGACTTATTGATATCGCAGGGTGCAAGCGTTATCAGCTTGTGGCCGTAGGCCTGGGCGGCCGCGGCCAGCGTGCGGTAGTCGGTCTCGATGGCCGCGCCCAACAGGCAATTCTCGCCCTCGGCGGCCTCGGCTACCTTGGGCATCACTTTCTGGTCCTTCTCCGGAACGCCGCAGCCCCAGATAATCAGCGGCAGATCGACCGCCTCGAGCACGGCCTTGACCGTCGCCACGGCGTCTTCGGGCGAGGCGTCGTCTTCGTCGGGATGGGCCGACAAGAGCCGCAGGCTGATAACGTCGGCGCCCAGTTCCTTGGCCTTCTTTGCCCAGGCCACGGGATCCGACCAGACGTCACCGTAGACTTCCTCCAGCGCCGGCGGCCAACTGGACGGGACCTTGTCGAAGACTTCCAGGGCGATGACCGGCGGATGGGGCATCTCGGCGTCGAAATCGATGAAGGGGATGCCGGCCTGGCCGCCAATGGTGACGGTTTGGCCGCGCGTCCCACCTTCGTTCTTCGTGGCTCCGAGCGTTACCGTGTTAACTTGTCCCGACCACTTCTCTTTCGCGTCAGGAACGGCCATGTGAAATCTCCTTGTGTTTGGTTCGTTGATGGTTTTTGTCTGAACAGCGCCACTTCGACGACTTCGAGGTGACGCCACCGGGCTTGCCCCGGTGGATTGGCGTTTGAAAACTACACCCTTGCGCTCGTGCCATGTCTCGCCTCCTCCGCTTTCGCCAAAGGCGGAAGCGGAGGAGGCGAGACGGAACGGCGGGACTCACGTTTCTAGTTTACAAACCTTGTTTCCACTGGGGCAAGCCCAGTGGGGATAAGCACTTGTGCATGGCACCCATCCCGAAAGTGGCGATATCCTTCCAGTCAGATTAGCCCCTTTACCATTTTTCGCACGGCGGCCAGCGCGGGGTTGTCGTCGGGCAGGCTGAAAACGTCGCCGGCGACCGCCCCAAGTCGTTCCAATTCGTCGTCCTGGGGAATATCCGCAAAGCGTTCGACGTCGAGTCCCTCCAAGCGCCGATCGATTTCTTCGCCCGTTCCTTCCGCCCCAACGCGATTAACCACCGCCACGCGGCGGGCGATGTTGACGGGCAACTCGCGCGAGAGGGCCACGACTCGTTCGACCGCGCGAAGCGAAGGCACGGTCGGATTGAGCACGCCGAACAGCAAATCGATATTGTCGGTGGTGCGGCGGGAAAGGTGCTCCATGCCGGCCTCGTTATCCAGGACCAGCACGTTATAATTTGAGGTCAGGCTGCTAAGCGACTTTCGCAGCAGGGTGTTCACGTAGCAATAGCATCGCGGCCCTTCGCCGCGGCCCATGGTGATCAGGTCGAAGCCGTCGGCCTCGACCAGCGATCGCTGTATTTCATCGTCGATGGCCCGAGCGCGGCCCATTCCACTTGCCGGCGCTCCCTCGGCGGAGGAGCTTTCTTCGCGAATTTCCGCCAGCGGTCGGCCTGTTTCCGTACCCAGCGCATCGGCCAGCGTGGAATTGGGGTCGGCGTCGACGGCCAGGATCGGTCCGATTCCTTGCTCCTTGAACACCCGGACCAAGAGCGCCGAGAGCGTGGTCTTGCCCGTCCCGCCCTTACCGGCCACCGCGATTGCAAGTTTCAAGGTTACGTCTCCATTCTTTTTGGGTCTTGCGACGACTTGGCATGTCGAGCGGGATGGGCGTGTTCAGCCAGCTTGGCGGCAACCGAGGGGAAGCGAGTGATATCGGTGTGCGGCAGGAAGCAGGCCGAAGTGTATCGCTCCATGTAGCTGGGGTCCACCATCAATTCCTGGTAGCTGATCTGCTCGCGAATCCGCAACGCCTCCTCGAACATCTGGCGATGCCGCAGTACCAGCTTGGCGCCCGCCACCGAACTGTTGCCGATGAATTTGATTCGCGCGGTGGGCACCTCGGGCAGCAGGCCGATCGTTATGCAGCTCGATATGTCCAGCCGGTTGCCGAACGCGCCGGCGATGTAAACCTTCTGGATGTCGGCGAAGGACAGCCCGACCGATTGCACCAGCGAATCGGCGGCCGCGTAAATCGAGCCCTTGGTGCGGATCAGGTTCTCCACGTCGTCCTCGTTCATGACCACGTCGCGTTCGCCGCCGGATTGTTTGGCCGCGGCGAGCACGAATTCGGGCGGTCCGCCGTCGGCCGATTCCCTCAGCCGATCACCGGCCCGGTCCACCTGGAAATGGCCGCGGCGATCGAGCACGCCTGTTAAGAACATTTGCGCCAGGGCGTCGATCAGACCGGTTCCGCAGAGGCCCACCGGCGGCGCGCCGTCGATGGTCGTGGTCGAGACGGCCAGGTCGCGTTGGAAGATCCGCACTTTATCAATTGCGCCGCTGGAGGCGCGCATTCCGCAGGTGACCGAGCCGCCCTCGAAGGCCGGTCCGGCCGAGGCGGAACAGGTGATGAGGAATTCCCGGTTGCCCAACACCACCTCGCCGTTGGTGCCGATATCCAGAAGCAGCGAGAGTTCTTCCGACTTGTGTATTTTGGATACGAGGATCCCGGCCGTCACGTCGCCGCCCACGAAACTGCCCACCATCGGCAAGGTGTAGAGGATACCGCGGGGATGGATTCGGAGTCCTACCTCGGCGGCCCTGATCGGCGGTGGACAGGTGGCGGTGGGAATGAAAGGCGAGAGGCGGATCAGGTCGGTCTCCAGCCCCAGGAGGAAGTGCAACATCGAGGTGTTACCCGAGGCGACCACGCACTGGATATCGCCCGGGCCAATGTGGGCCCGCTCGACCAGTTCGCTGATCAGGGTGTTGGCGTCCTGGATGACCGCATGATGCAAGGCGTCGGCGCCGCCCGGCTGGCGGGCGTGGTTGATGCGGTTCACCACGTCGGCGCCGAAGCGGATTTGGGAGTTGTACTTGGCCGCGGCCTCGCGGGTGATGCCGGAGGAGAGATCGACCAGATGCGCGACGACGGTGGTCGTGCCAATGTCGAGAGCCAGGCCGAAACTTCGGTCCGACGTGTCGCCCGACTCGACCGCAAGCACCTCGTTAACGCGACCGCGCCCCGCCACGGTGGCCGTAACCCGACCGTCCCAAGTCCAGTTCCAGGAAGACTTCTTGACGCGGCGCTCGCGCAACAATTGCGGCAGCTCGTTGGCAATCTTCAGGCCCATTTGCAGCGGGCCGGGCCGCTTCTTGGCGACCGCCTCGAGCAGCCGCTCCTGGTCGGCCGTCGGATCATCAAGCGACGGCTCCGCCAGTTCGAAGTAGAACTTCTCGACGATCGGCGACAACTCGGCCGGCGATGGCTCGGTGCCACGCTGACTGAAGTCGCGAAACCGCTCGCTGTCCTTGCCGATCTCGGCGTAGCCGGCCAGTTGCGACTCGGGCGGTATCTCGACCACAAGATCGCTGCGCGGAACCACCTGACAGGCCAGAACGTATCCGCGGCGAATCTCGTCGCGGGTAAGGAAATCGGTCGATTCGCCTTCCACCTCGCCTTCGCGGATAATCACGCGGCACTTCCCGCAAACACCCTCGCCGGCACAGATTCCGCCAAGGTAGACGTTCGCCTCGCCGGCGGCGTCGAAGAGGGTCTTGCCCTCCCCGACCGTCGTTTCTTGTCCCTGCGGTAGGAAGCGAATGCGGTATTCGGCCAATGTTGTGAGTGCCTTGCTGGAGAGTCTGGCAACTTGGGTGCCACTGCTGGCTTGCCCAGCAGTGTTTCTTGCGGGGTCCGTGCCTAACACTGCTGGACAAGCCAGCAGTGGCACCCGTTTTCATGGCGCCGCTATCCGGCGGTCTGGCTCTTCCCCTGGTTCTTCAAGTAACTGGTGAGGCCCGACGCTTCCTTGGGGCCGATTTGCACCGACCAGCCCGACTCGTCCTCGATGCCGGCCGAAAGCACGGCCACGAGGCCCGGAATGACGAGCTTCTTGTGCGAAATCTTCTCTTCGATACCCGACTTCTTCAGCGCCTGGCTGATCGTTTCGGCGTTGAACTTATCCGACGCCCAGGCGGTAAGAACCGAGGTGCCTTCCGTATCGACGGAGAGGATATAGGCCGGCACGCGGCTCGCCTCGACTTCGCCTTCGACCGAGTAGTAGCTGAGCGAGAAGTTGGTGGTAACCAGCACGGGCGAGTCGGCCCCCACTTCGCCAACCGAGTTCAGCTTGGGCTCGACGGCGACCGGCTTTTGCGGGTCGGTGTAGATGTCCTGTCGAGTTGTGAGGACGGGGAGTATCTGCCACTTCTCGATCGCGTCGGTCACCACCACGCCGGCGTACTTGGCCACGAAAGTGCTGGCCTCGACCGCCTGCATGGTCGGATCGGTCGCCGTGGTGAAGGCCATCGTCGGGTAGCCAAGCTCGCGGAATCCCTTCAGCGAGAGTCGCCTGATCTTGGTCAGCGCTTCCAGCGTTGCCTTCAACTTGCGGGTGCCGGGGTCCAGAATGATCTGCTCGACGCCGAGCGCCTTGATCTTGCCGGTAAGCTCGGCCAGTGCTTCCAGGTCGTCGCAGCGGACGGCCAGCGGGCAATCGGCATCCTTGGCAACCTTGGCCGCGGCCTCGGCTTCGTCGGCATTGGAGATGTACAACAGGGGTCGCTGCCCGGCCAGCACGTCGGCCGCCTTGGCGAGATTATCGGCCGACGCCGACATCAACAGGCAGGGCAACAACGACTTCTCGGCGGCCAGTTGGGCAGCCTTGCAGAACTTGGCGGCGTCGCCCGACTCGTTGTCGACCGCGATCAGGTTGACGCTGATCCTGGTACCGACGCGTTCGAAGGCCAGTTGGCCGACGGCCTCGGCCCGCGCGGCGAGGGCATCGTCGTCGAGCGCGTCGGAGACCCTTACGGCGACGGCGGTCGGTCGATGGAAACGTTCTTCGTGGCGGAAGAGTTGCGTCTCGTTGCCGATTTTTATTTCGCTGTCTCCACTGCCGATGATGACAAGTTGGATGGGTGGCCGGGAGGCCGACTCCAATGCGTTCTTGCCTTCATCGCTGACCTGCGGACACTTATCGAGCGCCACTTGGCCGGCCGCCATCTTCATGGCGAACGCCAGGCAAGTTGGGAATCCGCATTCTTTACAGTTGGTCTTGGGTAACTGCTTGTAGATATCCAGCCCGGTAAGTGCCATGGCTTCTCCTTGTGTGAGTTAGTTATGCTCCCTCGCCCGACCAACCTTCGGTCGGTGCCCAGAGAGGGTTAGGGTGATGGTTTTCGGCTTCACTGGAGCACTCAGAAACCCTCACCCCCGGCCCCTCTCCCACGGGGAGAGGGGAGAATGTTCAAAACATGGATTCGAGTTTAAGCACCGGATGGCCTACCTTCTCGAGGTGCGCCATCACTTCTTCTTCGGTCATCGCGTCTTCCTCGGTGGCGATCTTGTCCAGCAGATCGGGTTGGCCGATTCGCTGGGCCTCTTTGTCGAATCGCTCGCGAATGCCCTCCTTGAGTGCCTTGGGCATCCAGACGAGCCGTTGGATGCCGCCGTCGGCCGAGATGAACTTGGGACTCGACAGGTAGAGGCGGCCCACGCCGATAAAACCGGGCGTCTGCGCGCCGCCGCCGGTGGCCGAGGCCAACTCGCCAAAACTCATGCCCGAGGGAGTGGTGCCCATGAACTCGCGGTTGACCACCATTACGCCGTTGGCCATCGGCAGGATGGCCACGATGCACTCGAAGCATCCGCAGCTTGTCATGGGCGATTCCATCAGACTGTAGGCACAGAACCGCTCGACCTTGCGGTTGGAGTTCTCGTAGGTGAACTTGTTCACGCCCTCCCATTCGCCAAGC
>CAZDHN010000208.1:0-9469 GCA_964505115.1 uncultured Planctomycetaceae bacterium | reverse complement strand
CCCGTCACTTCGGGCTCCTCTTGTCTATCATGTCGGCCAGCAGGGCGAACATGGCGGTGTTTAGCCCGAAAAGCAATAGGAGCAGGGTCTTCTCGGTAAGGTCGCGCAGAATGAATACGTCATGTAGCAGGCTTGCCGTGAATGCCACTCCCAACGTCAGTGCAATCGGAAAGAAGACCCGAAGCGGGGCGAAGTACATGCCCGTGCGAAGGATTAACTGGAAGAAACGTGTCGTGTCTCGGATCGGGCGGATCTTGGATTTCCCAATCCGCGGGGCGTATCCGATTGGCACATAACGCACCGCGTAGTAGTTGGTTAGCATGGCCAGGGTGATAGTCGTGGTGAAGCTGAAGCCGTCGGGTAGTATGTTGAGAAACTTTTCGACAATGCTCCGCCGCATGACCCGCAAGCCGGAATTCAGGTCGGGAATCATCTGGCCTGCCATCCAAGACGCATAGTGCTTGAGGAAGAACTTGGGTATTTTGCGGATCAAGGGGTAGGTCACGTCGTCGGCCGTTCGGGCGCCCACCACCATGTCCACCGTCTTGGCAATCTGGACGAGTTCCGGAATACGTTCGTTGGGATAAGTGCCGTCGGCGTCAGTAATTACGATCAAGTCGGCCGACGAGCGACGGATACCCGTCTTCAAGGCCGCGCCGTAACCGCGATTGCGCTCGTGCGTCTCCACGCGCACATCCTGGTGCCGTCGGGCTACCTCCTCCAATATCTCGGCCGTCCCATCGTCCGACCCGTCATCTACCACGACTATCTCGTAGTCGGTAGCGTCTTTAAGATGTTCCTTCAGCGAGTCGATGGCATCGGCAATCGCTCCCCGCTCATTGTAGCAGGGAATGATTACAGAGAATTCCGGACGACCTTCGGTCATTGGTTCAGACGGCATTGTTTTGTCTTTCTACAGTTGTTCTTGCCGCAACGCTTGCACAAGTCGAATACGCTCACGGAATTCCGCGCACTATCGGCGGGCCGATGAGGCGGGTTAGGGGGAGGGGCAGGCGTTGCCAGACGCGGATCATTAGTTGGTAGCGGCGGTTTTCGGGACGCATATCGCTAATCGTACCGCGCCGTACATAGTATTGCCATACGGCGGGCACCGGCTGGGCACCCCATTGCTTCTTGAAACGGAATGTGTTGGCGTCGATGGAACTGCGGCCGAAGTCGAACGTTTGCTGATGCCGCTCGATCGCTCGGCAGAGCAGGTGCCAGTACATCAGCATGTTGGCGTTGGTGCGGTTGTAACGCCGCAACGTGCTGGCGCTGGGTACCTCGGTCATGCCCGGCCCATGAACCAGCACCGCGCCCGACACCGGCCGGTTGCCCAGGCGGAGAACGCACAGTTCGGCTTCGTCGGGGAACTGGCGGAGGATGGCGTCGAACAGTTTGCGGCCAAACACGGGCGTACCCAGGTCGCGCATGTTTCGGGAGAAGACGCTGTAGAACTCCCCGAGCAGTTCGTCCGTCCCCCAATGAATGGAAAGCGCGGCCTGTTGGCCCTTGCGGATCTGGTTGCGTACCTTGGGCTTGAAGCCGTTCCAGAGTTCGTCGCTTGTGGTCGGCAGGGCCAACCGCATGTGGACCTTGCTGGTTAGCTGGTGGCCCAGGGCCGGGTGTTCTATCGGTCGTTCGTGTCGCAGTTCAAGATACTTCACGTCGAGCCGGTTGGCCAGCTCGACCGCTTCGTCGACCAGCGCCGTCGCGGCGTCCGGGTCGTCGCTCATAACGCCGCCCGTGTTCAGGTAGGGCAACCCGACCAGGAATCGGTCGAACAGCAGGCTGCGGATGTACTCCAGCGGCAACAGTCCGACGATTTGTTCGCCTCGGCAAGCTTCCAGGCAGAAGGGCTCGTGCTTCAGCCCGCGCGCCAGCACTTCCAGCCAACCCGGCCGGAGGCTGGGCGATTGCTCGCAACAGTTGGCGACAAACTCCTCCCAGCGCGGCAGCCGGTCGGCGATGTCGGCGCGGGTGAGCGTGCGGATTGTGAGGTTGGAAGTCATACGGTCGCGTGTTTGGTCTACTAACGTCCGGGGAGTAAGGTTGGCAGTGTGTTATCCAGTTCGGCCCTCACCCCCGGCCCCTCTCCCACGGGGAGAGGGGAGAGTGTTGGGACTACTTGTTCAGCAGCCGGTCGTAAACGGCTCGGACTTTCTCCATGCGGTTGGCGAAACTGTAGTTTTCTTCGATGGTGCGTCGGCCGGCGGTTGCCAATCTGTCGCGTAGGGAAACATCTTCGGCAAGCTGACGAAGGCATTCGCTTAGCGAGTCGACGTCGCCCGGCTCGGCGAGCAGGCCGTTTTGGCGGTCGGTTATCAGGTTTGGCACGCCGGCAACGCGGGTCGAGAGGACGGGCACGCCCATGGCCATGGCTTCCAGGATGACGTTGGGGAGCCCTTCTCGCAGACTGCTTAGCACGAACAGGTCCATGGCCTGGTAGAGATCGACCGTGTCGGACCGGTATCCCAGCAGGCGGATTCGATCGCGGCGGTCCAGCTTTTCGATCAACGCTTGGAGCGATTCCCGTCGGTCGCCATCTCCGGCGATGACTAGCTCCAGATCGAGTCCGGCGGTGATCAGCCGGTCGACCACTCGAATCAGGCCCTCGAAGTTCTTCTCTTCCGACAGCCGGCCGATGGCCCCGATCATCAGCCGCTCGGGGTTGAAGCCGAGGCTGCGCTTGGCCTGGTCGACCGATTGCCGTCGGGCGAACTGCTGGGTATCGATCGCGTTTTCGATAACCGTGCATCGCTCGGCCGGCACTTTCGACGCCAAGCAGCGCTGGTGTAGATCGTCGGAGACGCAAATCACCGCTTCGTAATGTCGCAGGCAGAGCCGATCGACCCAGTAGTAAAACGGCGTGCGGCGAGTGAACTTCACCCAGCCGTGCACGGTCGTCACCAGTCGCATGCGGTGGAACCGCCTGACAAGCAGCCCCAACGCGTTGCTCTTGTAATCGTGCCCATGCCAAACGGCCACCTCCCGCTCGCGGCAAAGCCTGATCATCCGCCGAACCACGCGCCAATCCAGCGGGCCGCGGTCCTCGATGCCCTCCAACGGAGCGTCCAACGCTTGGGCCTTTTGCCTCAGTTCCTCGAAGCCGGGGTCGCCGGGTGGATGCATGTATGCACAGAGGGCGTCGTAGCCGAAGGGGCCAAGGAAGCGGGGCGAATTGAGAATCGTCTTCTCCGGACCGCCGCCCGTGCCGCTAACTACCCGGGTGTGCAATATCATGGGTCGCTTATCCGCCACCGGCCGCTCTCCCGTGGTAATGATGCGACGGAAGTCCCAAGGCCCACTCGTCGAATTGCCGGGCCTTGGCCTGCCAGCTTTCCTCGGCCAGATGCTTTCGGGCCTCAACCTGTGAATCCGAGACGCCTTCAGCCAACCGATAGCGCACGGCGGCCGCAAACTCATCGGCCGTACGGGCCAGGTCCAAGGCATCGGACCACACCCGGGTGGCCGGCAAATCGCGAACCACCACCGGCTTGCCCGTGGCCAGGTATTCTTTCAACTTCAACGGCTGAATCGCCCGGGTTACCGGCAGATCGGCATATGGCATTACCAGCGCGGCCGCTTCGTTGGCCAGTCGAGGTAGCAGCGCGAAGGGGACTTCACCCAGGTGGACGACTCGCTTGGGACGCAGCAACACGGGGTCGGGATCCACTCGCGGTCCGACCATAACGATGGTGCCCCGATCCATCTCGGCCGCCAGGCTGTGAACGAACTGCACGTCCATCCGCCGGTCGAGCACTCCCCAGAAGAGCACCAGCGGGCGTTGCAGGTGGGCCAGTGCGGCCGGCGGCGGCGAGTTCGCCGGGCACTGCCAGTGTTCCAGGTCGACGCCGTGCGTGAGCAGGTGGGAAGCTCGACCGAATCGGGCCAGCCGGTCCTGCAAAGTCTCGCTAACGGCGATCAGTACGTCGGCACGCCGGACCAGCTTCTCCTCCATGCGTTCGATGGCCGCTTCGTCCAGGCCGGGCCATTGGCTGAAATCGTCAACGCAGTAATAGACCCAACGCGCTACCGGCAAGCGGTCGACCAGATCGGCAACCACCGGAACCGTGGTTACGGCGATAACGGGCGACCGGCACGATTCGACGACCGGCATCAGCGTCTGCATCAGCAAGATCCGATTCAAGCTGCGATCGTGCTGTTTCCTGAACCAGGGCCACATATGCGGATGCAGCACCCTCAGGTTCGGCGGCAAGTGGGATGTCTCGCGCGGCAGGCGGGACCAATGCAGTAGCTTCTCAAGTCCGCGGCTGAGCGTCGACAAGTTCAGCCGGGGGCTCCTCATGCCGATCGTGTTGACCCACCAGGCCCGATGCTCGGGCAGGAGCCGGCCGACAAGATGCTGGCAACTCGACGGATGCCGGCCCCAGTCGTCGGAGAAGACTATCAAGGCCGGCTTGTCGGTTGGTGGACGCTTCTTAGGCATTGGTCATTTGTACCGATTACTCGTTTAGCCGTAAGCCGAATGCTGAAACAGGGTTACGGAGTTGCGACAGCCACCAAATCGCTAGTGATTACACGGGAACGACGAAACCGAGCCACGGATGAAACACGGATTAAACACGGATAGGGAGGACGTTACCGCTGGCGATGTATCGGGTTGAAACAGAAGATAACGAAGGCAACGAAGAACGCAACTGTTTTCCAGGGAACACTAATCTTCGCTGATCGAAACTTATGGCGGCAATCAGCGAAGATTAGCGAAAATCAGCGTTCCTCTGTTATCGGGACTCTCCAAAACTCGATCAAGTCATTCCAACGCGGAACCCATTGGTTACTCAAAGTCACTTTGATTTGATCCGTGTTCAATCCGTGTTTCATCCGTGGCCAAATTATCTCGATACGCTTTTCGCTGGATCGTCCGTTGCCACTTACCGAACTCCCCGTGAGATTGGCACTTATGGCTAATTCAACGGTATTGGGGCAAGCCCGGCGGCTAAACGGGACGCGCACCGTGAGACAAAAACCCTCACCCCCGGCCCCTCTCCCAAAGGGAGAGGGGAGTTGTTTGCATCTCCTCGTAGCAGGCGGTGTAGGCCGCGTGCATTTGTTGTTCGGAAAAGACCTCTTCCGCCCGGCGTCGGCCCTGGTGGCCCATCTGCTGGCGCAAAGTGGAGTCGTCGGCCAGCCGGAGTATGGCGTCGGCCAGGGCCGCGTCGTCGCCGGACGGGGCCAACAGCCCGGTCCGATCCGGCTCGACAATCTCGGCCACTCCGCCCACGTCGGTCGAGACGACGGGCAGGCCGGCCATCATGGCTTCAATCATGGTGACGGGAATGCCTTCGCTGATGCTGGTCAGAAGGAACAGGTCGGCCGCCGGGAGCAGCCGATCGACGTCGTGCCGAAGCCCCAGCAGCCGCACGAACGGTTCAACCTTGCGGTCGCGTATCTCGGACTCGATCCCGTCCAGCTCCGGGCCCTCGCCCACCAGGATCAGGCGGACGTTCTTGTTACTTTCGGCCACTCGCTGGATTGTCCGAATGGCGGTGGCGTGGTCTTTGAGGTGATCGAGCCGGGCAACTTGGATGATTGCCAGGTCGTCTGGCTCAAGGCCCAATTCGCTACGCACCGCCTCTCGGTCGACTGCCTGACGGTCGAAGCTCTCCACGTCGACCCCGTTGTAGATCACCTCTACCCGATCGGCCGAGATGCCTTCGTTGTCGATCAACGCCTGTCGCACCGCACGGCCCACGCCCACCACGCGGTCGGTCCGGCGAAGCATTATCCGATTGAACAGTATGCGTTTGCGGCGTGGATGGTCGGGGAACCAGCGGCCGTGCTCGGTGAACAGTATCGGCGGCCGGCCGTGCCAGGCCCGGCCGGCCATGGCGTAGAAGAAGGGCGTGTATTGATGTGCGTGTACCAGTTGAACGTCCTCGCGCCGCCATAGTTTGGCAAGCCGGCGCATGCAGCCCGGGTCGAGACCCGGCCGGCGTCCCAGCACTTCGACTGAAAAACCCTCTTCGCGAAGTTGCCGGCCGAGCGGTCCCAAGTCGTCGAGGCAGGCGAAGACGAACCGGTAGCGGTCCGAGAGCCGTCGCGCCAGCCGAGCGGCCAGCACTTCGGCCCCACCCACCTCCAGGCTATGAAGGACTTGGCAGACTGTCGCTGTTTGTTTCATCGACGAATTGGCGTTGGGAAATCTCAAAAATCATCAGGGCCATTATCAGGTAGGTGTGGTTTCGCTGGTTACGAAAATGCTGGCGGACGACCGAGCGGACCGTGTCGGCATGGAAGACGCCGCGCGCCAAGCACCGATCATCCAATAGTATCCGCTCGACCAGCGGGACCAACTCCCGGCGAAGCCAGAGCCCCAATCGTTCGTACGGTTGATAGCCGCGCACTTGTAGCTTGGCGAGCACCTTCTGCCGCAGGCCGGCCCATTTTCGGGCGACCAGCCCCGCGCCCATTCGGGTGCCCGTGTTCACGTTGATTACGTCGAGAAATTCCGGCCGGCGGCGGCGGAGAATGTCGGCCTGGATCGTCTCGCCGATTTTCAACTCCGGCGGCACGGCCATCAGCAGGTCGACCAGTTCGTTGTCGATGTAGGGCAGCCGGGTTTCCACCTGCGAGCCGAACTTTACCAGCGACAGGGCCGTTTCGCGCCGCGACCGTTGCGTGATGAACAGGTGCCAGATCCGCTGCACGGCCGGCTCCATGCCCTCCGATTCCCGCAGGCACCCGCGCAGACTGTCGCGGGCCGCCTCGTCGAGTTCCGTGCCGGGCCCGTGTGCCAAGAGCGGGCCGTCGACCGCTTCGAGCATGTAGGCACGCAGGTGACGGAAGGCCCAATCTTCCAGTTCGGCCTCGCTACGGATGCCCAGTTCGCGCTGCGAGAGCGAGAAGTTGTACGCCTTGTTCATGTGCATCAACTCGCCCGCGTGACCGCGCAACAGCACGTCGATCCCCTGTTCCCGATAGAAGGGCAGGGTGGGCATGACAATGCACTGCGACAAGTACTGGCCGTCGGTCAGGTAGACCATCCGTTGGAGGTGTTCTTCGAAATGGTCGAGGAAGTCGGTGCGGAGCACGTAGTTGTGGTGTGGGCATCCAACCAGCGCGGCCAGTTCGGTGGCCGAACGGTGGTCGCGGCAGCCGGGTATGCCCATGGCGACGGTCGTCGGCCGGGCGGACTGCTCGTCGATCACGCCCAGTATGGTTCGCGCGTCGAGCCCGCCGGAAAGCGACAGCCCGAGCCCTGTCGTGTTGTTAACCCTCCGATCGACCGCCCGTTTGAAGGCGGCATCCAACCGGTCGAGCCATTCGTTTGGCTCGTGTGTTTCGGGGCGTGCCGTGTCGAACAGCCAATAGCGGTCGACCGAAAGGTGGTCTTCTTTGGCGTCGAACACCAGCCAGCCGGCGGGTGGAAGCAACCGAACCGCCGCCAGCGAAGTGTCGTCGGCCAGGTAGTGACCATAAGCGAAAAACTGCGAGATGCCGCGCGTGCTCGGCTTGCGCGAGACGGCCGGATCGGCCAAAATCGCCTTGATCTCCGAGGCCACCAGCAGCTTGCCCGGCAGCCGGGCGTAATAAATCGGCTTCATGCCGAAGCGATCGTTGGTGACGATCAGTCGGCGTCGGGCGGCGTCCCAAATGACGGCCGTGAACTTGCCGCCCAGCGAGCGGAAGAAATCCCGGCCCCCGGTGCGGTAGCCGTGCAGGAGAATTTCGGCCTGACTGTCGCCCAGCAGTTGGCAACCGGCCGCTTCCAACTCGCGGCGTCTTTCGTCCTGGTCGACCAGTTCGCCATCCATGACGACCACGAGTTGACCGTCGGCGGCGACAACCGGCTGCCTGGCCGTGTTGACGATGCCCAGCGATACGCGGCCGAGTCCCACGCCCGACGCTTCGTCGGGACGTTGCTCGACGACGTACCAATCGTGGTGCGTCATGCGTTTGACCATACGCCCCAACACGGTCGGGACGTCGGTCGGTTGCGATTTATCAACTACTGCACAGATGCCGGGCATTGTGTTCCAAGAAGCTATTTACCGAGGATATCCCAAAACCGCTGGAAGTCGACGACCGCGATTCGCCAGGCCCAACTGCACGCCAGGAGGCCGCCCAGCCCGACAGCCGCTCGAAACGGCCATGTGGACCGGCGCTGCCAGATGTCGCGGAAGTTGACCACCGCGGCCGCCGAGAAGACGAGCACCAGCGGCATCAGCGGCAGATGATAACGCGAATGGGCAAACACCAACGAGTGCAGCCCGCATATGTATACAATCATCAAGAGCAGGAACAAGTAGACCGGCAGACTGCGGGGCGGGACCATCAGGGCCCCGAATATGCCCGTCAGCATGGCGGCTGCGTAGGCGCCGAAAATGATCGCGGTGAGCACGACGATAGCCGCGATCGGCGGGTTGCCGAAAAAACCTTCTCCCATGCCGGCCACGAACGAGCGTTCCAACTGCCAGAAGCAGAAGAACTTGACCACGTCGCGCCGCAGAGTCAGCCAGGGATTGTCCAGCACGAAGCGCAGCCCGTGCGCCAGCGCGGCCTTGTCGATTTGTCCTTGCGTCATCTTGCCGGCGTCCGTCCGTCCGGCGTAGAGCACGTGGTGCCAGGCCTTTTCGCCATCCATCGAGATGGCGTCCCACGCCCGCCACATGGGCGTGTGTTCGTAATTGCCCATCATGAAGTTTCGTCCGCCCATCACGTCGATGGTCACCAGCGTCTTCTGCAGCCGCGTGTTTCGGACCGCCCAGGGGGCGACGGTCAGAGCGAACGTACAAACCAGCAGCCCCACGGCCGCCAACCGACGCTTGAAGTCTTGTTTCCACAAAGCCAGTATGAACAGGGCCAGCACGGGCGGGAAGAGCCAGAGGATGCTTCGGGTGAGCGCTGCCAGTCCGATAATCACGCCGGCCGCGGCCAGGTAGGCCAAGGTGTTGCGATTTAGGAATCGCACGACGGCCAGGCAGGCGAGTACGAGCCAGAAGGTGAAGAGCGTCTCCGTCAGCAGCAGGTTATTCTGGCCGAGCATGGTCGGGTAGAAGCAGTAGAACCCGGCCGCCCAATTGCCAATTTTACGGTTGTAGATCTCCGAGGCAAGCAGGAAAAGCAGCACGACGGTAATCAGGCTGATGATCGCCTGCACCACGCGGACGGCCTGATAGTTCTCCGTCCCAGCCAGCTTGTACACGCCCGCCACAAAAGCCGGATAGAGCGGCGGCCGAATCGAGACCGGCTTCTCGCCGTCCAACGAGTACTGGCCCGACTCGACCAGATTAACGGCCAGCCGGTTATAATCGCGTTCGTCGTGGATATCCAGCGGCAGCCCGGCGAACCAGCCCAACAGCAGCACGCGCACCGCTGCCCCGGCGATGAGTATCCAGACCAGTGGATACATGGGGCGGGTTGCCAACTGGCCGTTCACTCGGTTCCGCCCTTCTTGGCACTCATGTGAGACAGTAACTGGCGCTTCTCTATCTCTTTATCCTTC
>CAZDHN010000207.1:0-9509 GCA_964505115.1 uncultured Planctomycetaceae bacterium | reverse complement strand
CAACTGGAAACTGCACTACTCGCACCCCATGCCCAACGAGGGCGAGAAACGTTGCGCGGGCTGCCACGAGATTAAGCGGGGCGACAACAAGGCCTTTACGGTGGGCGAGCTAAAGTCGCGCGAGGCCTGCTTCAAGTGCCATGAGTCCGTCGAGTTCAAGGAGATCCACGACAAGCCGCTCGAACCGGCCACGCTATGCGGCGATTGTCACCGGCTGCACGACTCCGATCGCGACGAACTGCTCAAGGCGTCCGTTAAGAAGTCGTCCAAGCAGGCAGCCGCCGGATCGGCCAAGTCGAAGTGCCCTTAATAGTCTGTCACGGTCAAAGTGATGGGTGCCACTGCTGGCTTGTCCAGCAGTGTGAAGTACACTTGCCGCCAAGACACTGCTGGGCAAGCCAGCAGTGGCACCCTACGTGCAAAGGCACTGCTTCTGCGAAGCAGTGGCACACGGGACATCTTCACGGTGGCTTCAAGCGCGACCAACGGTCGCGGCTTTATAGAGAGCCTACTGCTTGATCGTCGTAATCCACAACAGCGGATTGCCGGCCTCGTCCAGGCGAACTTCGCTCTTCAGCTTGGCCTGAAAGAGAATCTTGCGCAAGAGGATGCTGTAGCTCAGCCGGGCGCGGGGAAGCGAGGCGGGAATCTTGGTCGGGTCGATGTTGTGCCGGGCAAGCGCGCTGCGGTCGACGAGCACGGGCACCTTCATCCGCTTGGCCACCGCGTCCAACGCCTGAGCAACCGAAACGCCCTGGATGTTTACCGTAAGAAACTCGAACAGCGCCGGCATCACCTCGCGACGCGGTTTCTCCGGCGGCCAACCAACCGGCCAAACTTTTTGATTTTGATCGTCCCGGGCTTCGATCACCGCGTAATGAGCCCGTCGGCCGCCCGACTCGCGCGGCACCATGCTCAATCCCAGCGGGCGCAATATGTATGCCAAGGCCGTACCGCTGGATACGCCCAAGAGTTCGTCCGACAGCTTCTCGTCGGCCATTGCCGGGAGTTGTTTTGGGTTGATTTGCAGGGGGAGCACCAATTGGCGCGAGATCTTTTCGATTGCCTCGCGGCGGGTAATCCCCGCGGTAGAGACGCCGACCGGTCGGGTCAAGTCCTTTAGCACCTGCTCGAACACCTGACGGTCGAGGCCGAAGGCCGATTTCTCCTCGCGCTCTTGCGGAAGTCCCTCTCTGGCCAACTCGTCAAGCCATCGGATCAGACGGGCCGCTTCGTTCGGCTTGAAGCGTTGGCCCGGCAGACGCACCTCGCCCGCCGCCGTCAGCAGCCCGGTGACCATGTACACCGGCCGGTCTTCTGTCCCTCGGACCTCGATTCCCGCCTTATCGCCCAATCGGCCGACGCGAATTCTCAGCCCGGTCACCCCCGCCTGCCCCAGCCGGCGGAGCCAATCCTGCTGGGCGGTAAGCGGCACCCGCTCCTCGGCCACCAGTTCGAGCTCAACCCGGCCTGCCGCCCAACTTATCGACGCAGCCGCGGCCCAGATTGCCAGGGTCGAGAAAATTGCCGGGCAATAGCGAGTGTGCATTGAATCTCCTCCACAATAAGAGCGCAACCTACCGAAAGTATAGCACGGACCGGGGCCATCTTGACCCGCAACTGGTGTTTCGGGTATCAACTCGGGGACTGTTTTCGGTACTGGCCGGGTGTTTTTCCCAGCTTGGACTTGAAGACCGCGCCCATATACTCCTGGTGCTTGAATCCGGTTTTTCGGGCGATAAGCTTGATTGGCATGTCGGTCTGGGAAAGCAACTCCTCGACTTGTCTTACGCGCGCCCGGATGATCTCCTCGTGAACCGACCGGCCGAGTAGGCGCGCGAAGCGACGCTTCAGTACACTTCGCGAGAGCGAGACGTGGTTGGCCACGTCCTCCACGCGGATACTGCCGGAAGCCTGTTCGCGAATGAATCGCACGGCCATGGCGATGTCGTGGTCCTCGATTGCCAGCACGTCGCTCGACTGCCGGCAGACCAGGCCCGTCGGCGCAAGAAGCGTGGGGTCGGACGGCGCCGACTTGCCTCGCATCAACCGGTCGAGAAGCCCGGCGGCCTCGTACCCGATCCCCTGTGTGTTGGGAACCACACTGGAAAGCGGGGGATGGGAGATTTCGCAGACCGCTATGTCGTTGTTCACGCCGACGGCGGCCACTTCCTCGGGCACCAGGACACCCGCCCGCCGACAGGCGTCCAGCAACCTTTGCCCCCGCGTGTCGTCGCAGGCCATCACGCCCGCCGGCTTGGGCAAGTGCCGGACCCATTTGGCCAGTCGCTGTTGTTGCGTTTCCCATGACGATCGGGCACGGCCGCGAGCGGCCAGTTCATGGACGCCGCATTGGCCCCCCGCCATTTGGACAATCTCCATGAATGCATCGCGCTGCCGCTCGGAGAAATTGAAACCGCGAATCCCGCAATGGCCGAAGTGCTTGAAGCCGCGCTCCAGCAGATGTTCGGCGGCCAGCCGGGCGATCACCCGGTTGTCGGACCCGACCAGAGGCGGCTTCGAGTCGGACACCAACCCCAGCACGTCGACCGCCGGCAAGCCGGTTGCGGCGACCGCGGCAACCATCTGCCTATTGTGCAGCCGGGCGATGATGCCGTCGCCGGGCCAGTTCTTCAGCCAGGTCGGGGCCGGATCCTCCCGACTCCGCGGCTCGTGATAGATCGACCACGGCTCGTGCTCCCGCAGATATCGGGCGATGCCCCGGAGTATTCCACGCCCCGAAGCCAGCGACGTCTCCACGATCAGTGCCACGCGCGGCGCATGCGGCACCTTGATACGTTTCGGGCGAGCCATTGTCGGTCAGCCTTGAAGGTCTGTTATGTGGGCGGGCCAAATCCTACGTTCGTCCGGAAAGTTGAAGGACCCGAGCATGTCAACCGCCGGCTCCCGCCATGCCGACATTTACAAAGTATACCTTTTCGGCCGATGAGTGGGAACAGGTCGGGCGACCCAAATTCTATAAGAAATGGTCCAACTCCTACAAAGATTCCCCCTGCACAAGCCACAAAACCCTTGCCTGCCCGGCAGTGCCCAACTATGCTGTAAAGTGTTCCGAGAGGTTACGCATCTCCGACTCTGGCATGTTCAGCTATTCTCGTTCTCAAGGGAGGAAGCAACCGTGTTCCAAGAAACGCGTCGTCTTACCACGCTGTTCACCAAGCCACAAAGAAAAAGGCTGTCGAGTATTGGGTTGGCGGCAGCCGGCCTCTGCTTGTTAATGTGGCTGGTGCCGGCCACGCAACTGGGGGCCATGGTCCTGCCGAGCGACCTGACGGACTTGCAATTGTGGCTGCGGGCGGATGCCGGAGTGGAAGAGGCGGCGGGCGACCTGGCCGAGAACGGCGACCCTGTCTGGTACTGGCGCGACCAGAGCGGTTTGGGCTCGCCCAACGACGCGGCACAAAGTCTCGCCTACAAGCGCCCCACCTACCAAACAGACGTCGTTGCCGACAAGCCGGTCATACGCTTCGACGGCAACGGCAGCACCAACGGCGACGGCATGAACAGCTCGTTGGATCTGGTTGCCGGCGAGGCCTCGACCTACTTCGTCGTGTTCACCTCTCCGAACACCAGCGAGAACCGCCGGTTCATTAACGCCGAAAAAGGGGCCAGCTACCGCAACTACAGCAAGGGTGTCACCGGCGATCCGACGCATGCCTCCACCTACGACGGTGCCAATCTCCATGAGGGAACGACGACGATCAACGATGCCGCGTTCCACATCGGCGTGCTCCGGGCGAACACCGACAACATCCAACACTGGGTCGACGGAACGGCCGACCCGCTCGACAACGTGCTGAGCCCCGGAAGTTCCGATTACTCCCTGGGCGATGCGGAAGATGTGTCCATCGGGTATCGGGCCGCCAACGGCAGTGGACCCTTCCAGGGCGACATGGCCGAGGTTATTATCTACAACCGCTCGCTCAACGCGACCGAACTCGACCAGATTGGCTCCTACCTGACGAGAAAATACGGGCTGAGCACGGCCTACACCCTCGCCTCTCCCGTGCTGGCCGCGCACTGGAAGTTCGACGAAGGCAACGGGCAAACGGTTAGCGACTCCGCCAACGGAAACCACGGCACGCTGGGGGTCGACGACAACCCGGGAGTCGACGATCCCGTTTGGCACGGCTCCGGCAAGATCGGAACCAACGCCCTGGACTTCCAGGGCAACGACTTCGTACAGGTCCCCGACGCCGACAGCCTGAGCTTCGGCAATAGCGCCGTGGATACGCCTTTCACCTTCTCGGCCTGGGTTCGAATGGACGAAGCCAGCCTTTTCCAAGTTCTCTCCAAGGGCGACTACGGTGCGGATAACAAAGAATACTGCATTGAATTTCAGTCCGGTGGCGACATCAACGTCGCCTTATTGGACAATTCCCCGCTGGACGACACCATCATCGGACGCCACGGCCCCGACTTGAGTTCCGACGAGGGGCAGTGGATTCATCTTGCGGCAACCTACGACGGCTCCGCCAAACCGGGCGGCGTGAAGATCTATCGCAACGGCGTGCGGATCGACGACAGGGATGCCACCAAGCACGGAAGCTACGTGGCCATGGAAAACCAGCCCACGCCACTTTGGATCGGGCAACGAAACAACGGCGGGAATTTCGCCGACGGCCTGATCGACGACGTGGGTATCTGGGCGGACGAGTTGAACGCGGCCGAAGTGGCCGCGATCTACACCCTGGGCGAGGAAGACGAGTTGAACTACGACCTCTCGAACGCCCGGGACCTGTTCGACGTGTTCGCCAGCCAGGGCGGCACCAGCCTGGCGATCGGCGACCTTCGCTGGACCTACGCAACGGGCCTGGAGACGCCGCTGGGCGAAGTCACCAAGAGCGGCAACTTGTGGTTCCTCCGGCTCGACGACAGCGGTGCCGGCGTGGCCGCCATTCCCGAGCCGTCGTCGCTTCTGCTGCTCGGGTTGGGCCTGGCTTTGATGGCCGCCTATCGACGGCGGCGGTAACAGTCATTTCAGGTCTCAGATCCGCGATCACCGATCCAAGCTTGGTTCGAGACAAGACGGAACTGATGCAAGTGATGTCGAACACGAAGACCAACCTGAAATCTGAAATCCCAAATCTGAAATCCCGAGCGTTTACGCTCGTGGAACTCTTGGTGGTAATCACCATCATCGGGATTCTCATCGCCTTGTTATTGCCGGCGGTGCAATCGGCCCGGGAGGCCGCCCGACGTATCAGTTGCACCAACAACCTCAAGCAGATCGCCCTGGCGGCGCACGGCTTTCACGAGGCCAACGGGGCGTTTCCCATCGGGGAGGAGACTTCTTCACCGCCGCAGATCTACGGCACGCCGCAGAAGAACTGGACGCACGCGATTCTGCCTTTCCTCGAGCAGGGAGGCCTGTTCGAGCAATGGGACTTCGAGCTGCAGTTCAACGAGGGCATTAACGGCGAGTTGAGCGTGAATCGCATCGCGCCGTTCGAGTGTCCGACCGACAAGCCCGGCTACTTCGAGAAATTGGACGAATCGATCGCGGCCTATTCGCGATCCAACTACACGGCCGCCTACAGTGCCGACGGAACGTTCGTCGAGCCCGACGCACCGCAGGATCGGGACAACTGCAACAACGATCCGGCCGAAAACCAGTCGGTCACGTCGGGCAAGCGGGCGCTGTTCAACATCAACGTCCAAAGGCGGATCGCCGATATCCGCGACGGCACGTCCAACACGGTGGCCTTCTCCGAAGTGATTCAAGGTCCCGACGGCTCGCTCGATTTGCGCGGCTACTGGTGGGGACATTTTGGCATACAGCATACCCACATGCGGGCCCCAAATTCTCCACTGGGCGACCGCGCGTTCGCCGACTATTGCCTGGAAGAGAAGTCAGGGAT
This sequence comes from uncultured Planctomycetaceae bacterium, assembly GCA_964505115.1. Classification (GTDB taxonomy): domain Bacteria; phylum Planctomycetota; class Planctomycetia; order Pirellulales; family Thermoguttaceae; genus CAZDHN01. The sequence continues at coordinate 3,627 of CAZDHN010000207.1, read as the reverse complement.
GCCCTGCGGACCGCCGGCCAGTTGCTGGACGACCGTTGTCTTCGCCGCCCGTAGCTACCACCCGGGCGGAGTGAACGTCGCCCTGGCCGACGGCTCGGTACGCTTCGCGAACGATCAAATCAACCAAGACACCTGGGAGGCCCTGGCCAGCATTAACGGCGGCGAGGTCGTGGGAGGGGATTTCTGAACGGCAACGAGCGGCTTTTCGAGCGTGGCGAAGCGGTCCGGGCCGTGGCGGCCGTGACCCTGCTGCTATTGTCCGGCTGCGGGTCGGGCCAACGGACGCTGTGCGTCTGGGGCGAGGTCTCCTTCGACGGCAATGCGGTCGGGCAGGGCGAAATCGTGTTCCGACCGGTCGAGGGCACATCCGGTCCCGCGACCGGCGGCACCATTGAGAAGGGCCGATACGAGGTTCCGGCCGTGGTCGGCTTGACGGCCGGCGGGACCTACCGCGTGGAGATCATCGGCCTCGCCCCAAGCGGCCGCACCATCGCCAATCCTCTTGGCCCGGCAGGCGAGCCGATTGAGGCGTTGGAGAACCACATTCCGCCCGAGTACAACACGCAGTCGATCCTTAAGGTGACGGTTTCCCCGGATGTCGCCAAGAACCGGCACGATTTCCGGCTCAAGGCCGGGCCCAATTCATCACCGCCCTGACAGGCAGCGTACAACAAGGTTACATCCCACCGAAAGGCAAACCCAATGACCGTGCACCCGCGACTACCATCAGTAGCCTTGACCGCGATTGTGCTGTGTTGCTCCAGCGGAACAGCCTCGGCTGCCGCACCTAAAAAAGCCGTGCCCGAAAAATACGAGGTCGGCGTCGAGAGCAACGTTCGAGTGCGGATGCGCGACGGGGTCCACCTGGCCACCGACATCTACTATCCCATGGAAAACGGTCGCCGCTTGGAGGGAAAACTGCCCGCCGTCTTGCTGAGAACGCCGTACAACAAATTGAAATGGGGGACGCGTTTCCTGCGGTTCTTCGCCGAACAGGGCTATCTTTCGGTAACGCAGGACTGCCGGGGACGTTTCAAATCGGAGGGCAAGTTCTTCCCATTTCGTGACGAGCCGGAAGACGGATATGACACGATTGCTTGGCTGCGCAATCATCCATGGTGTAACGGCAAGGTGGGGCTGCACGGGCCTTCGCACATGGCCTGGGTCCAGTTCCACTCGGCCACGCAGAATCCGCCCGGCCTGGTCACGATGATCCCTCATCAAGGGCCCATCAACGCGTACAAGTACAGCATGCGCGGCGGCGGTGCCTTGCACTTGGGGCTATTGCGTTGGGTGGTGGGCATGGCGACCAGCAGCCAGGAAGCGCGTGCCGATCCGGCTGCCGGCCGCGCGATCGGCTCGATGCTCGGCACTCGGAGCTTTCTGGAGTGGGCTGCTCGAATTCCCTGGCAACGCGGCAAAACACCGCTGGCAAGAATCCCCCAATATGAAGACGGGGCGTTTCAACTCTACTTCGAGAACAACGACTACAACGATTTCTGGCGTCAGCCCGGCCTGGCCATGGACGAGTACTTCGATTCGTTTCCCAAAATGCCCATCCTTTGGGTCACCAGTTGGTTCGACTGGTATCCACGAACAATCAGCGACGGTTACCAGAAGATGGTTGCCATGGGCCGGAAGGACCAGCACATTCTGATCGGGCCCTGGAAACACAATAGTTTCGACATGACCGTTGGGGACGTGAATTTCGGCAACCGGGGAGGCGGAATCGACGCCTACGATGATTTCCTCGACCTGGAACTCCGCTGGTTCAACCGCTGGATGAAAGGCGACGCCACCGTCGATTTGGGCAAACCGGTAAAGGTGTTCGTGATGGGTGGGGGCGACGGCCGGCGCGCCGCCAACGGGCGGCTGAACCACGGCGGTCGCTGGCACCACGGCGATGCCTGGCCACCAAAGGAAACTCGGCCAACTTGTTTCTATTTCCACGAAGCCGGCGGTTTGTCGCGTTCGGAGCCCACCCGGCAAGCCTCTTCCACCAGCTACAACTACGACCCGCGCAACACGGTCTCCAGCAACGGTCGCTGCATTATCGCCTACGGACCGGCGGCCGGAAAGGGCTTTGGGGGAATGGGGCCCCGCGACCAGATCGAGTTGGAAACACTCCCGGGGCACGGAACGCCCGGTAAGCCAATCGCCGAGCGGCCGGACGTTCCGGTCTTCCAAACGCCGCCGCTCGAAGAAGACATCTGTATCGCCGGGAACGTCAAAGTCAGTCTTTGGGTCTCGTCCAACGCGCCGGATACCGACTTCTTCGTGAAACTAGTCGACCTTTACCCGCCCAGCCACGACTATCCAGCTGGCTACGCCTTTCCCGTCTCGGAGGGAATTCTAAGGGCCCGCTACCGCGACAGCTTTGAGAAGCCCACTCCAATGAAGCCCGGAAAGGCATACCGGCTGGAGTTCCCCTTGGAACCGGCCGCCAATCTATTCAAGGCCGGGCACCGCATCCGCGTGGACGTATCGAGCAGCAATTTCCCCAACTTCGACATCAATCCGAACACCGGGGACCCCAACGACCGGCGGCCGCGGGTTGCCAAAAACACGCTCTATCACCAGGCGGTTCAGGCCTCGTTCGTCAGGCTACCGGTCTATCGCCCGTAATTCGTCCCCAGGGGGAGTTGCAGGCTGACGAGAATCTGTCAAAATGCCAACTTGGCGCCGCCGGATCGAGTTGACCAGATGGGGGCGGTGCATGTCGGGTGGACATTTTCTGAAAAGCATACCGTAGAAGGAGTTTGACATGGCACGACCCGTTACACTCTGCACCGGCCAATGGGCCGATCTGCCGATGGAAGAGTTGGCTCGCAAGTGCGAGGAGTTCGGCTACGACGGCCTGGAATTGGCCTGCTGGGGCGATCATTTCGAGGTCGACAAGGCCATGGCCGAGGGCGAGGGCACAGCCGACTACTGCGCCAAGAAACGCGAAACGCTCGAAAAGTACAACATGCAGGTCTTCGCCATCAGCAACCATCTGGTCGGCCAAGCCGTGCTCGACATCATCGACGAGCGGCACAAGGCCATCCTGCCGCCCTACGTCTGGGGCGACGGCGATCCGGCCGGCGTGAACGCCCGGGCAATCGAGGCGATGAAAGACTCCGCCCGAGCCGCACAGAAACTGGGCGTCGGCGTGGTCAACGGGTTCACCGGTTCGAGCATCTGGCACCTGCTCTACTCATACCCACCCATCTCGCCCGGCATGATCGAAGCCGGCTTCGAGCTTTTGGCCGAGCGATTCAACCCGATCCTCGATGTGTTCGACGAGTGCGGCGTGAAGTTCGCGTTGGAAGTACACCCGACCGAGATCGCCTTCGACCTGATTACGGCCGAACGGGCGGTCGAGGCGATGGACGGCCGCGAGGCGTTCGGGTTCAACTTCGACCCCAGCCATCTGCTCTGGCAAGGCGTCGACCCGGTCGAATTCATCCGCGCCTTCGGCGACCGGATCTACCACGTCCACATGAAGGACGCGATCGTTAAGCTCGACGGCCGGACGGGCATCCTTTCGAGCCATCTCGACTTCGGCCACCCGCGCCGCGGTTGGGACTTCCGCTCGCTGGGTCGCGGCTCGGTGAACTTCGAGGAGATCTGCCGCGCGCTTAACGA
>CAZDHN010000206.1:0-9519 GCA_964505115.1 uncultured Planctomycetaceae bacterium | reverse complement strand
CGGCCTCTTCTTCCTCTGGCAGTTACCCTGGGCGGCTGGCATGCTGGCCTTGCCCTGCGCGCTGCTGTTTCCCAACGCCGGACTTAACGCATCCACGCTGACGATCATCTTGGCAGCCGGCGGAATCGCCACGGGCTACACATGCCTTGGCGGCATTCGGGCGGTTGTTTGGAACAACGCCGTCCAGCTTGGCCTGATGGCGATTGGCCTGTTGTTGGTGATCGCGGCCGTCTGGTCGACGCTCGACAGCCCGGCCCGAATTTGGGAAGTGGCCGACCGGCTGGGCCGGAACCAAATCGTCGATGCCTCCTGGAGTTGGTCCGAGCGCTGGTCGATTTGGGCCGCGGGGCCCTGCCTGTTCCTCTTGCCGCTGTTCTTCTACATGGCCGACCAGGCTACCGTCCAACGGCTGCTGGTCGCCGACGATGATCGCCAGATGAAACGCTCGCTTGTTGTCGGTTACGTTATACTCTCGCTGCTCGCGCCCGTGTTGATGTACGCCGGCATGGGATTGCTGGCCGTCTATCACGACAACGCACGGGAGGAACTGCGGCCGAGCTGGATCGTCAACAGCGAGGTCGACGCCGAGACGGGCCGACCACTGATCGGACCGGATACCGTTATCGACGCCGAGACCCTGCCGGGACTACTCGAGCGCCGTGTGATACTCGACCCCAACACCGATCGGCCGATGATCGACGCCGGCGAGATCGTCGATCACCAAGGCCGCATAGATATCGACCGGCTGGCAACTCGCGAACTGACCGGCGAGCGACGGCTGCGTCGCGGCCGCGGCGAATTGTTCTCGCGGTTCGTTCGGCGTTACCTGCCGATTGGCCTGGCCGGGTTCGTTCTGGCGGGGCTGGTGGCAGCCGCCATGGCGACGGTCGATTCGGGAATCGGCGCGTTGCTGACCGTGTTTATGATCGATTTCCATCGCCGGCTGGGTTGGGGCGAGCGCTGGCTGGCCCGCCGCCAGGGCAAACAGCCCGACCAACTCGATTCCGTCGACGAACTCCAATTGAGCCGAATACTGGCAGCGGCCGCGGGCGTGGCAATTGTCGCCCTGGCGATGTTGTTTCTGCAATTCGGCAACGTCTTGGGGATACTGATCGGCGTCATGAATGTTTTTGCCGGCCCCTTGCTGGCCGTCTTCCTGCTGGGGCTGTTCACCCGTCGGGCAACCGGCCCGGCCGTGCTGACTGCACTGGCCTTGGGCACACTAACTGCCGCCTGGCTAACACTTGGCTGCTTTGCCCCCGGCTGTCCGATTTGGCCCTACACTTCGAGCCTCGGACTGTTCTGGCCGTTGCCGCTGAGCGTGGCGGCGACCGTTCTGGCGGGTTACATTCTGAGCTTCCTGCTGGGCCGGACGAAGAGCAGCGATGAGCTAACCGGCTTGGTTGCCGGGCTGGGGCCCTGGGGAATCCTCCTCGAAACCGAGCCCGAGGAAACGCCCGAGCCGGAAGATATCGTTTGGATCGACGACGAGCCGGATGATCGGCGGGAGAGTCCGTGGCGGTGAAGCTTGGTCATTGGCCATCGGCAATCAGGACTCCTTCAACTTGACCACCTCTGCTTCGGCGGCGGCGATTTGCTTCTCCAGGTCGGCCAACTCGGCCGGATCGTCCATCTGCTGCTTGACGCCGGATAATTGCTGGCGAAGATTTTGGATTCGCTCGCGGAGGGTTTGTATCCTCTTCTTTGCTTTCTTGTCCATTTGCCTTTCTCCGGAAATTCACTTGCGGTTGTTTTCCTCAATCAGCCGGTCGACCAATTCCAGGGCCTCGGCCTTTGTGTGGATTAACTCGTCCAACTGGGCGTTGCGAGCTTCCTCGAGCAGAAGGCGGTACGCGGGGCCGGCGGGCACGCCGTGCTCGAGCAGCTTATCGCCGGTAAGCAGGGGCGGCGGATCCAACTCTTCACGCGGACGCTGCAAGAGCGACCGGCAATAGTCCACGTCGTCCGTTGGGCCCGAGCCGGCCAAGGCGACCGCTTCTTCCAATGCCAACAGTTCTTCGGCCCCGTCGGCGACGAGTATCTTCTGTAACGCCGACCATTTCATCGCCCGAGCCGCCTCGATCTTTCCGCGATGGTCCAGCAGCCAGCCAACCCGATCGGTGTGGCTGTTCGACATCCGCCAGCGCCGGCACACGCCGATCGCGCCTTGCGAATCGGTCCGCTGGTAGAGCAGGGCCGCCAGAGCCAGGGGGAAGCTGGGCTCCGAGAGACGTTCGATGACCTTGCCGATCTTCGCATAATCGTCGCACGAGTCAAGGGCGCTGTCCGACGAGACGATTTCCGGCAGCACGACGGCGGCCAGCCCGCTCTCCAACAGCAGCCGGACAGCCGTTGTCCGATTCGGGTCGACCAGCATCCGTTCCATTTCCCCGGCAATCCGTTCGGCACTGACCACGCTGATTTCGGGTGCCATTTCTCGCACGGCCGCCAACGTATTTTCGTCCAAGGAAAAATCCAAGGTGGCCGAGAACCGCACGGCGCGGAGCATTCGCAGCTTGTCTTCGGTAAAACGCTCCCGAGCCAGACCGATCGCCCGGATTACCTGTTGCTTCAGGTCCTTCCGGCCGTCGACAAAGTCTATCACTCGCTGCTCGATTGGATCGTAGAACAGCCCGTTGATGGTGAAGTCGCGTCGCGTGGCGTCCTCTCGGGCGGTGCTGAAGGTGACGCTGTCGGGATGGCGGCCGTCGCTGTATCGGGCGTCTCGCCGGAAGGTTGCCACTTCGATCTGTCCGGCATCCCGGGGCCCCAGCACGGTAATCACGCCGAAGGCGGCCCCGATGGGCAACGTTCTCCGCTTGCCGAAGAGGTTGCGTATTTCGGGCGGCTCGGCGCTGGTAGCCACGTCGTAATCGTGCGGCTCGCGGCCCAGCAATTGATCGCGGACACAGCCGCCCGCCCAATAGGCTTCGAACCCCACGGCGCGGAGCTTCCGCACAATGTCGATGGCGAAACGGCGTTGCTTTTCAGGCACGATGTCGGGCAAGTGGAAGCCTTGATAGAGTTTAAGGTTGAAGGTCGAAGAAACGAACATATCACGGCGCGGGGTGCCACTGGCGTCTCGCCAGTGCTGACTGGCCCGGAGCTTGCTAGTTGGCGTTCCCGAAGCCCCTTTCGCGTCTATCGATTTACAGCCGCACAAGGGACAATCCGCACATACGCCCGACGGTCTTCCGAAACAATAACGAACAAGCCCCGATTCGTATTGCACTGGCGAGACGCCAGTGGCACCCATCACCGTGGCTGATACAAACCATTAGCCAAATGGCAAGACGTTCCGCACGGCTGAAGCGTTATCTATTTCGGAACAAACGAACATATCACGGCGGACGGGCAATTTCAAGATCGGTAATCGTGCCACCCGTCGTATGATATCTAAACGCAAGTGGGGAACGAAATGCCGGAGAAAATCACCAGCAGCGCGACAATAAGCAGCACGAACAGTGCCCACCACGTGATTACGTTGCTGTACCAGTGCGCGCCCAGGTTGTCGAATATGTTCATCTTCTTCCAGTTGAACGTCAATTGGTCGGTAACCTGGTCGGGTCGAGGCGGCCGGGTGGCCAGGCTGACGGCCACGCAGAGCACCATGCAGAAGGCCCAATTAACGGCCGCCTGGTTACCGTACGGTTCAAGCCAGACGGGGTGATTTGGAACGAGTTGGATGTACAGTTTCATGGCGATACCCAGCGCGAACCCCAGGAAGACGGCCACCGTGGCCCCGGCACTATTTATCCGCTTCCAAAGAATTCCCAACAGGAAGATGGCGGCAAAAGGCGGAGCGAAGAAAGCATAAAGCGACTGAATATAGACGAACAGGCTGCCGCCCAACTTGTCGATGAAAGCTCCCAGCACGATGGCTATCGCCAGCACGGCGGTAGAGAAGAACACGCCCATTCGAACGAGCCTCGCGTCCGACGCATCCGGCCTGAAGAGCCGCTTGTAGACGTCAAGCGTGAGGATCGTGGCGGTCGAGTTCAGCACCGAGTTGACCGTCGATTGAATGGCCCCGAACAGCGCGGCCAGGAACAGTCCTCGCAATCCGACCGGCACCAGGGTCTGCACCATGTGTACATATCCCTTGTCGGCGTCCGGGCGCACGTCGGGCCAAGGCTGCATGAGGATTTCCGGGTGCATGGCGAATAGTATCAGGCCGGGCACGACCACGATCACCGGCAGGAAGACCTTGAGGAAGCCGGCAAAGACGATCCCCATCCGGGCGTGGTAGCTATCCTTTGCACCCAGCACGCGCTGAATCATGAACTGGTTGAGCACGTTGTACCAAATGCTGATCGAGAAAACGCCGAAGATGATGCTGGTCCAGGGATGCGTGGGATGGCTGGCCGGCTGAAAAACCGAGAGCCGGTTGTAGTCGTCGGTCTTCGCCAGATTCTCCACGTTGCTCGCCACCGCCTCCGACCAGGGAGCCTCTAGGGCCTGGTTGCGTTGGATCATCGTATGGAATCCGTCGACGAGCGATCCGTCTTCACCGGCCAGCGCGTCGAGTCCCAGTAGCGTAACTGTCACGCCTCCCAGCACCATGACGATCACGGTGAACAAATCGGTCCAGGCCACCGACGACAGTCCGCCATAGATCGCCCAAAACCCGGCCACCACGCCCAGGACAATAATCGCGAGCCAAAGGTTCCATCCGAACAGGGTTTGCAGTGCCAGCGCGCCGCCATAGAGCACGGCCGCCAGGAAGGCCACCACGTTGCTTATCACGGTAACCAGGGCGAAAAACTGCCGTAGCGTGGGATTGAAGCGTTTCTCGAGGAATTCCGGCGTGGTGAATACCCGGGAGGCCAGCAGGAAGGGGATGAAGAACCAGATCAATAGCGTGAAGGAGGCGACGTTCATCCACTCCGACATGGCCACGCAGATACCGTAGACCATGGCCGCGCCGATCATGCCGATAAAGTGTTCCGTGCTGATATTCGAGGCGATGAACGAGCCGCCCACCACGTACCAGGGCAGCTTCTTACCGGCCAGAAAGTACTCTTCCGCGCTGCCCCGCTCCTTTCGCCCGGCCCAGTAGCCGACCAGCGAAAGGATGACAAAGAACGTGCCGAATGCCAGGTAATCCCAAGTTTCCAGCACAAATCCGGTCGGATCGGTCATCTGTGATTTCTCTTCTGGTGGAGTATTTCCGTTAGCCGGATACCGACGAAGTAGCCGGATTCGCAAGAATTCGGTTCTTAGCGGCGCGGCTGAATTCTTGCGAATCCAGCTACTATATATCCCGCGCGACCAACTGTCGCGGCTTTATCGCGGCCCGGCGAAACTGATGATACTTGACACATCGGTGGCCAACAAGATACCATCGGTGGTCGATGCTTGGCTATCTCGTTTGCCGCATATAAATGTATTTAGAGGGATGAAAATGAAAATGGACGGACGCGAAATACGTCTACAACGACTTATGGGCGATGGCCGATGCGTGATTATTGCCCTGGACCACGGGCTGTTTGACGGGCCGATTCCGGCCATGGGAGACCTGCCGGCCACGGGCGAAAAGATCAATCCGATCGTCGACGCCGTGCTGCTGGCGCCCGGCATGATCCGCCATTTGAGCAGCGTTTTTGCCCGCCCCAAGCGTCCGCTGGCCGTGGTTCGGCTGAATTGGAACACGGTCTACTGCTTCAAGCTGGGCTACAAAGCGGCCAAAAGCGTCTACATGTGCGATCCGGACGACGCCCTGCGCGAGGGCATGGATATCGCCCTGGTTTCGCTCACTCTGGAGACGGGCGACGAACATCGGGACGCCGAGAACGTGGAGATTTTCTCCAGCCTGACCGCCTCCTGCCACGCGATGGGTATTCCGGTCATCGGCGAGTACTTCCCCACCGACCACGAGAACCTCGCGCCCGAGCAGTTGCACGAAAGCGTTTTGATGGGCAGCCGGATCGTCGCCGAACTGGGTGCCGATGCGATCAAGACCTTCTACACCAACGACTTCCGCGCCGTCACCTCTTCCTGCCCGGTCCCCGTGCTGGGGTTGGGCGCCGAGAAGCTGCCCACGCAGAGGGACGCTTTGAATCTGGCGGCCGCCGAGATCGAAGACGGGGCGGGCGGCGTCGTGTTCGGCCGAAACGCCCTCCAGGTGTCCGTCCCCTTCACCTTCCAAGCCGCGCTGTGCGACGTGGTCAAGCGGGGCGTTAAAGTCAAAGACGCCGTTGAAGAGTATCAGCTCGACTAAATGGGTTGAAGGTCGAAGGTTGAAGGTTGAAAGTGCTTAGCCGTCGCGGCTACGCGATGGGAGACATCCAAGGGACACACACGCCATGACCGCCAAACCGTCCAAGCCCCGGGTGGGATTGCTGGCCCTGTCGCTCGAATTGTACGAACAGCTTGCTCCCGATCTGCGACCCCAGCGCGAACAGTGGGTCCGCCAGGCCGTCTTGTCGGCCCTGGAGCCGATTGCCGACGTGCATTTCGACGGGGCGGTTTTCCGGCGCGAGGATATCGACCGCGTGGTTGCCGACTTCCAGTCCGAGCGGCTCGACGCGCTGCTGGTCGTGTGCCTCACCTATTCACCCAGTCAACTCGCCCTGCCCGCACTTGCTCGAACCCGACTGCCCATCGTCATCTGGAACACGCAAGAACTGTTCGGCGTGGGCGGACAGTTCAGCGGCCGAGAGATGATCGACAATCACGGCGTCCACGGAACCCAGGACCTCGGCAGCGTGCTGTTGCGAAGCGACGTGCCCTTCGAGTACATCACTTCGCACCTCGACGACGCCAACGCCTTGGACGAACTCGACGACTTCTTCGTCGCCGCCTCGGCCGTTGGAGCGCTTCGCGACGCGCGGCTTGGGCTGATGGGCTATCCGTTCCCCAGCATGGGCGACTTCGCCGTCGATACCACTCAACTGGCTGCAACGCTCGGTTGCCAATGGTCGGCATTGTCGGTGGAAGATTACAACAAGCGTGCCGAGTCCGCTCAGTCGGAAGAGGTCGACGCGCTGAAGGCCGAGTATCGGCGAATCTACGACGTGGCCGACAACGTGACCGACACGGATCTCGACGCCACCGCCCGATCGGAAATCGCCATGCGCGAGATAGTTGTCGAGCAGCGGCTCGACGCGCTGAGTTACCAGTTCATGTCGTTTGGCGAAGACGAACGGACCGAAACGCTGCCCTTCGTGGCGGCCAGCCGGTTGATGGCCGACGGCATAGGGTTCGGCGGCGAGGGCGATCTGGTCGGAGCGGTTGGCACCTTGCTTCTCGACCGCTTGCAATCGCCGGCCACTTTTAGCGAGGTCTTCACGATCGACTTCGAGGGCAACGGCCTGTTCATGAGCCATATGGGCGAGGCCAACGTGGCCATGGCCCGAGCCGAGCAAAAGGTGCGGCTGGTTGCCCGCTCGACCCCAATCGCCCGAACTCGCGGAAAACAACTCGTTCTGGCCACCTGCCTTCAGCCGGGTCCTGCCACGCTTTGCGCCTTGGTGGCCGGGCCGGAAAACCGCTGGCGGCTGATCGCCGGCCGCGTCGAGGTCGACGAATTCGGGCCGCTGGAGTCGATGGAAGCGCCCCACTTCAAGATCAAGCCGGTCGAGGGCGATGTCCGCGATTGGCTCACCGCCTACGCCAAGTTGGGCGGACCGCATCACAGCGCCGTCTGCTTCGGCGACGCCACCGCCCGACTTCGGGCAGCCGCCCGGCTGATCGGGGCCGACTACCGAGAGGTCTAACACATGTTCCTCGGTTTGGACCTGGGCACCAGTAGCGTCAAGGCGGTCGTAGTCGATCGAGACGGCCGGATTGTCGCCGAAGGCAGCGCCCAGGTCGACCGCTTCCACACGCCCGACGGCGGTATCGAGCAGGATATCGACCAAATTTGGGAGGCCATCCTTCAGGCCGTCGGCCGGGCAGCAGCCGGATCGATAGCCGATCAAATCCAGGCGATCGGAATCTCCAGCCAGGGTGGAGCCGTTCAGATTCTCGACGCCGCCGAGCAGCCGGTCGGCCGCGTGATTAGTTGGCTGGACGCGCGCGGCAAGCCGTTCGACCGCCGCTTCCGCGACGAGGTGGGCGAAGAGTTCCTCATCGAACATATCGGCTCGAACATCAGCACCATGACAATTGGGCAACTGCTCCGCTTGGCCGACCAATCACCCGAACTGTTGGCGCGGCCGAACCGGATCGGCTTCGTCGGCGACGTAATCGTGGGCCGGCTCTGCGGCCGGCGCGCGCACGACGCCACCAGCCTGTCGATCGGCATGCTCTACAACCCGACGCTCGGCCAGGCCGACCCCGATATGCTACGGCGGCTGGGGATTCACGCCGACCAACTCCCGGCGCTGGCGCCCGCTACCACGGCGGCGGGCGGGTTGCTCCCCGAGCCGGCCGAGGCGACGGGCTTGAGGCCCGGTATTCCCGTCTCGCCGGCGGTACACGACCAGTATGCGGCATCGACCGGGGCCGGGTCGGTCGGGCCGGGTGATGTCTGTCTGGGCACGGGCACCGCCTGGGTACTGGTAGCCAACGCCGACCGGCTCGCCGCGCCCGTCACGCAGAATACGTTCGTCTGCCCGCATCTCATCGACGGCCTGTTCGGCCAACTGCTCTCGATGACAAACGGTGGCTCGGCCGTCGAGTGGATCAGCGGACTCGTTTGTTCCCGCCCGCCCTCGCCGGCCGAGTTGGACGAACGGCTGGCCTCGGTTCCGCCCGGCAGCGAGGGGCTGAGTTGCCGGCCGCTGTTCACGGGCGGTTCGGCCGAGTTGGAAGGGATCGGGCTGGCCCATTCGGCCAACCATTTGATCCGTGCCGTGGTCGAGGGACTGGCCGACGAGTTGGCCCGGCACCTGGCAATGTTCGACTCGGCCGGCATGCCCGTCAAGCGGCTGGTGATGTGCGGTCTGGCGGCTTCCAGTCGGGTAACGCCCCAAATAGTGGCCGACGCCACCGGTCGCCCCGTCACTTGCCTGGCCCAATCGGCCGTAAGCGCATTCGGCGCCGCGACCATCGCCCGGGCAATGATCGACGACACAATTCCACTTGCCCGGTTGGCACAAGACCTCGCCCCCGCAACCCGAACCGTCGAGCCCAATTAGTATGACAGCACAAGTTCCACTCCATCACGTTTGGCAATACACCGACATTGATCGGGCCTTCTGGCAAGAACACCTCGAGGACTGGCTGCCGCGGCGGATCTTCGACGCGCACACGCACGTCAACGAGCCCGAGTTCCGCGTCGAGCAGATGACCGAAACGAAGCGTCGCCAATACTGGGTGAACGAGGTGGGCGAGCCGATCGGGGCGGCCGATGCCCAGCACTGTTTCGAGACGGTCTTCCCGGGCCGCGAGTTCTCCTGTCTGGCATTTGGACACCCGTCGCTGGAGTACGACATCGAAGCCTCCAACTCGGCGCTTCAGGCGGAATGCGTGGGGCGCGGATGGTATCGGCTGGCGGTCGTTCCGCCTGGGTGGTCGGCCGAGCGGCTCGAGCGGGAGTTGGACCTGCCGCGGGTGCTGGGCATCAAGGTCTAC
>CAZDHN010000205.1:0-9545 GCA_964505115.1 uncultured Planctomycetaceae bacterium | reverse complement strand
TTCACACCCTGGGGTGCTTTTTTCGCGAAATTGATCTGGACATGAACGGCGATTTCGAGGACGACATGCACGATGTCGTCCGCCAAACCAAACCCGCTTGCGATTCCGCCGGAACTCGATGCCGAAAACCTGGATGAAGACGTTCTGCGTCACATCGTCGGCATTGTGCTGGTCATCATCGAAGAACCCCACCAGAAACCGATGGACCTCATCGCGGTGACGCTTGTAGAACTCCTCAAAGACTGGTTCGCATCGTATGGCCGCGTATCTTGCCAAGAGTTCTGCTAACACGCGGCGGCTTGCGCTATAGACACCCGTCGGGCTGGCTGCCCGGAACGTGGCCCTTGATGAAATTCAGAGCATTGCCGCCGAGGATCATTTCCTTGTGTTTCTTGGGGGCTTTCAGACGCTCGATCCGCCGCAGGTAGGCCGTGGTTATGGCAGGATGGCCAAGTCCGCCGTCGGAGCCAAACAACAGCTTCTCGGGTCCCAATCTGTCGTAGAGCGTCTGGATTCCCCATTGGGTCGGCCCGCTCAGACAAATCCACAGATTCGGCAACTCCTTGGCGGCGTCAATGAGGTCTGGCCAGAGTTCCCGAAGCCCGGCGTGGGCCGAGATCACTCTCAATTTCGGGTATTTTCTCGCATAGTAGGCAACCTGAATCGCGGAGCAATATTCCGGCGAACCGTCGTGGGAGGTTACCGGCAGGTCCAAGTCGATCGCTTCCTCGGCGACGATGTCCATGCCCGCAGCCGAGAGCGGGTATCCCTGAACGATCGGCGCGAATTTCAGCCCGTGGAAACCGTGGACCTTGGCGATGCGGCGGATCTCCGAGCGAATCTTCTTTTCCGGCCAGGCCGAATGGACCGTTCCCCAAGGGTAGATCCGGCCCGGTGCCTTGTCTCTCGCCCGGGCCAGGCCGTCGTTGCTTTCACAGATGCGCGATTCCAACCGAAGACCCCTACGCATGAACGTAAAACAGGCGTCGACCCCGTTCTCATCGAACTGCCGCAAGTAGTCCTGTAGGTTGCCGGGAACCATTCCGTAGGCGGTGTGCGCTTTGGCCTGAGAGTCGACCAGAGGTTCCAAGTGAGTGTGGGCGTCGATGATCATACGGGCAACCTCCCTCTGTAAACCTGCTGGATTGTCTTGGCAAGGATTCTTTCCAGGTCGGTCGTTTCGGTGAATACGTCCCGGAGGGTTTCCAATTCGATCTCCGGAATGTACTCCGGGGCGCTTGAGCCGAAGACGACCCTCTCCACAGCGCCGCTGGCCTGCCAATGGCAGTAGTTCGCCGGCCCGTTCCTGGACGATTCCATCCATACATTACGGGCGAACTCCAGACCGCGGACGGCATCGTTGTAGTAGTCGCTCGCACCGGCATGGCCCATCAGAAAGTTGACGGCGGGGAAGCGCCTGGCCAGTTCGATCAGGTGAAACGGCTCGGCCACCCCGGCCGTGCCCGTGTGGGCGTAGATCGGCACGCCTGCCTCCGCGGCCACTTCCAGAATCGGGTCGACGATGTGGTCGGCCAATCGGAACCCCTGCAATACGGAGTGGATATTTACGCCGGTTAGCCCCTCTCCCAAGGCCCTGCGGATTTCCTCGGCGGCACTCCCGCCGAACCAGGGATTGGCCACGGCCATTCCGGCCAAACGGTCGGGATGCATCTTGACCGCCTTGAGGACCAGATCATTGCCCTCCCGGTTGGCGACGGCCATGTGTCTGTCCATCGGACACACGATAGAGAACTCAATCCCCGCCTTGTCCATGTTCTTCAGTAGGCTGTCGGCGTCGTGCCGCATCCGTACGCCGTCGCCGATGTGAACGTGGGCATCGATTGTTTTCATACCGCTCGGTCTCCTGGGGGTTGATGCGTACCCGGCCTTGCAGCCGGCGACGGCTCCCGCCGTGCCGGCCGCCATCTGTCGGATGGCCGTTCGCCGGGTGATCGACTGATCACGTTTTCCGCGATTCATGTTACGTTTCTCCCATCGAAGCAAGTTCGCGTACCTTGGGTGTTGTGGTATGGAGTTTGGCGGGCAACTGTCGGCGAGGCCGTCGGCGCCCGGGCGATAACCCGGCTTAGCGCCTGCTCGATCAGGCGATAGTAGTGGGGGAACAGGTCGATTGCTTGCTCGAATAAGCGCGGAAGCGCCGGGTCGTCAGGGGATCGGCGGGCCAGATTCTGGACGTGGTCGAGCGCCTGTCGCCCGATGCCGTCGGTTTCCAGCCCCAGGCGGCCGAAGCACTGTTGGGGACTCAAGCTCTGGTCATCCAGCAGGCTGCGCAGGCTGGCGAAGATCGGATCGGTGAGCTTTTTGATCCAGATCAGCTCACAATAGATCAGCCGGCCGGCATCGAAGTGGTCGGGCGCGTTGGAGTAGAAATGGTAGCGTCCTGCCCGGATTCGAGCGTAGCGAACGTTCTCCGTCAGCGTCGCAAGCGGATCGTGCACGTTCGACGCCAGTTGCCTCTTCAGTTCGGTCGGGCCGGCGAATCGGTCGATATCGAGATATTCCACCGACTCGACCAGCAACGGGAACAACTGCTCAAAGGCCGAGAAGAGCAGATCTTCAAACGCCTGAAGCTGGCCGGGGTCGGTCTGTTGGGGCGTTTCGTAGTGAGCGCTGACCTGTTGGAAGACGGCGTCAACCTGCTCGGCGACATACCCATTGTCGCGCAGCCAGGTCAGCCCTTCCCACTTGCCGGAGAAGTTTCCGCGAGCCAGGATTGCCGCGGCGGACAGGACCGGCGGCGCGAAGTAGTGCCAGCAGCGCGAGTGCAGCGCGTACTTGGGCTCGAACCGTCCCAGGTTGATCGGCGGATCAATTCCGTGGATGTAGGGTGAGTAGTAATGCAGGAACTTGCTCAGGTGGTAGTGTTCGTCAACGGCGTCGAACGGCCGCGTGGCAACTTGGGCTCTAAGCTGATCTAACCAATCGCGCCGGCCCCACCACGGCGACCAGACGGCGTACTCGGGGTTGTGGAACCGGACGTCCATCGCCTCGGACACCGTCATGCCGGCCCCGGCCGTGTGTTCGTTGATGCGGTTCCACTGGGGATGCGCCCGGACCGTGTCCAGATGAATCCGGCCGGCAAGCCGATCGATCTCGACCCAATCGTCCACCGTGGCGCCGTCGTCACAGATGACGCGGAAGTCCATGTCGCTTAGGCCGGGCACGAGATCTCTCTCTTCCCACTTGGCCACCAGGGCCATCACGTGAGGATTCCCTTCCGACAACCGTTGCCCGACGGTTGAAGCCACCATCTCGAAGTGCGTTCGCAGTTCGTCGTGAGTCGATAAGTCCATTGCTTCAGCAGACCTCCAGCCAGGTTTGTTGCCGGGATGATTCGCACACCGCATCCATGATTTGCGTGGCTTTCACGCCGTCGCCGCCGGTGAATCGCGGGGGACGGTCCTCGACAATGGCACGGGCGAAGTCGTCGATCAACGGGTAGTGTTGGTTTTCCGGATTGGCGATCCTTCGGTGTTCAATATCACGCCCGACGGTGATCACGGCCTCGTCGCCGTCGCAGGGATGCAGGGTTATCTTGGCTTCGGTCCCCACCACATGAATCTCGTCGGTCCATGTCTTGCTGTTCCAGTTGAACGAGCCGGTGAAGTGCGCGCCGCCGGAGAGCGTCATGAGGAGGGTTGCCGAATCCTCCACGTCGTAGTCGTGCGTGAGAGTTTCTGTACGGGCGATGAGCCGCGTGGGGATGCCGAACCACCATGCCAAGAGGTCGAACTTGTGGACACCCACGTCGCTAAGCACGCCGCCACCGGCGAGTCGAGGCTTCTCCCGCCAGGCGTTCGGCTTCCCCCCGTACCAGGTGTGCGAGGCGACTCGCACCAGCACGACTTGGCCGAAATCACCGCGCTGGAGCATGTCCTTGACAAGCTGGAAACGGGGCCAGAAGCGGCGAAAATAGGCCACGGCCAGTCGCCGGCCCGTCTCGTCGGCAACGCGACACATCTCGGCCGCGTCGGCGGCACATAGCGCCATCGGCTTCTCGACCAGCACGTGCTTGCCGGCCCGCAAGGCTGCAATCGCATGTGGTGCGTGAAGATATACGGGTGTAGCCACGTAGACGGCGTCCACGTCGGGGTCGGCCAGCATTTGCTCCACGTCGGTGTAGACTTTTTCCGGCCCGAGCGAGTCGATCCGGGCCTTTCTTGCCTCGGGGTCGATTTCAACACAAGCATAGAGCGTGCTGTCGGGCTGCTGGAGGATTGCCGCTCCCACTCGCTTGCCAACGATGTCGTCCACGCCCACGATTGCCCAGTTGACCTTTCGTTTATCCATCGGTTGCACTCCTTACTTGCCCGCCTCGCTTAGCGATTGCTTGATTGCCCAGGCGATGTACCGGCAGTCGTCTTCGGTTGTATGGGGGAAGATGGGCAGACTGAATACCTGGCGTGAAGCCTTGGCCGCGACGGGGCACTTGGCCGTCTCTTCATCGTAGCCCAACTCCGACAGTGCCTCCCAGGTCCACACGGCCGGGTAATGATTGCCGCAGCCGACTTTGTACTTATTCTTGAGCACATCCAGCAGTGCGGCACGATCGAAACTCACCTTGTCCGTATTGAGGCGCACGACGTACAGGTGGCAGCCATGACCGGCTTCGATGCCCACCGGACGAATGATCTCCTCGACGTCCTCCAACGCTCGATGCATGTGTCGGAACGCTTCCAAGCGCTGTGCCACCACGCGGTCGATCTTCGCCAACTGCGTCAGCCCCACCGCGCACTGCACCTTCGTCAGCCGGTAGTTGAAACCGACGGCCACCACCCGCAGCCGCGGACCGTAGACGTAGCCGAAGGTCTTTTTCCGCCGCACGAGTTCGGCGAATTCTTCGTCGTTGCTGGTTACCGCGCCGCCTTCGCCGAGCAACGTCATGTTCTTGTTGGACTGAAAACTGTAACAACTTGCCTTGCCGCGCGGGCCGATGGGCCGGCCCTTGTAGCGGGTGGAAACCGCATGGGCGGCGTCGTAAATGACGGGCACGCCGGTCTGTTCGGTAATCGAATCGAAGGCGTCACAATCGGCGGCCAGACCGGCGAAATGCACCGGGATGATCGCCTTGGTCTTATCCGTAATCCGCCGGCTGACATCCCGCGGGTCGAGGCACATGGTGGCCGGGTCGATGTCGGCAAACACAACCTTGGCCCCCAAGGCCACCGCACACGTGGCCGTGCACACAAACGTCAAGGGGGTGGTAATCACCTCGTCGCCCGGGCCGACGCCCAAGGCCATCATGCACAGGTCCAATGCCGTCCCGCAACTATTGACTCCGATCGCCTTGGCCGCCCCCTCGTGAGCGGCAAACGCATTCTGAAAGTCCGTCTCCTCGGGCAGCGGGAAGAAGTCGCCGCCGGGTTGAGATGCCGCGCGAACTACTTTCATGACAGCCTCCACATCGTCCTCTTCATAAACCCCGCCCATCGCGACAAAGGGGATTTCTCGGATCGTAAACGTCGTGTCACTCAGAGACATAGTTGATATTCCTCTTGTTTACCTTGGCCTTCATCTCGACACGGGCACCGCCGCACGGTATGCCGCGGCGATCCGACTGATCGTGGCCGGAACCAGATTCACGTCATGCTTGTCCGCCAGTTCGGCGAAATCGCCGATCATCCGCCGCATCGTCTGGCGGCGGAAGTCGGCCGGTTTGTCGTACTCGAAGATGTTGTGTGTTAGGGCGACAATCGCCTTCACGGGCCGCAGCCGGGATTTTTCGCGGGCGAGCATCTTGTCGATCATGTAACGCTGGTTCTTGGCGTCGAACAACTCCACGCGGAGGTCCTGGGGATGTCCTCCGGACCAAAGCATCGAATCCGGATCGGTTGTGATCGGCACCTCCACCAGGTCCAGCCCCCCTTCCAACAGCCGGTTGGCCCGGTTTGTATAATGGACGTATTGCGGCGCGTTGTTCCAGTCGCTGCTGAGTTGCGTCATGGCCCGCCCGGGCATCGAATGTGAGCAAGCATCGAACCCGAGTTCCGCGGTGACCGGAAAGGTCGCGTCGTTGGCCGAACAACTGCCCGTGCGAAACGCCTTCGGGACGACGCTTACCGCATCGGTAAACTTCTCGATCGCATCGCCGTACATTTTCCGCTGTGCTTCGGCCGTGTAGGCACCGCAATAATCATCGTAGCCTTCCTCTTGCGGATGATAATGCAGGGCGAGTTCGAAGCGATCCTCGTCCAGATCCCCCAGCAATGCGGGATATGCCGCCGCGTCGCCCGGCAAGATGAACAGCGTCGCCTTCAGATCGGCATCACGGACCAGTTCGGCGAAGCCACTGATCGCGCGGATACCCAACTCGACATCGTCGACGGCCTTTTGGGTGGCCTCACAGTCAATCGTCCAGCAAATGTGAATGTCGGTTTTCATGCGTTATCGGACCTCGACCTTCGCCTCTCATTGTCCCAAACTGAATATCCAGACACCCGTATAGATCATCAAGACCACAAGAACACTCAGAACAACAAAACCGATCACCGAGACCTTAGACGGCACGGGGATTTCGAAGTCAGGGTGATTGAACAGCACGCGGCGGGGCGCGGGGCTAACGCCCTCCGGCAGCGTGCAGGCCTCCGGCTCCGGCTCATCGGGGGCTATTGGGGTCCGCAGGCAGGCGTAGAAGCGATCCAGCCGCTGGGCGTCCACCCGCTCGGTGAACAGGCTGACCACAACCGTGACAACGAAACTGACTCCCAAATACATGATCATCTGCCAGGGCAGGTAGAGCTTGTCTTCGAAGAGCATGAAGTTGGGCAACTGTCCGGCCAGTCGCGCGTTGAAATCCCAGGAGATCGGGCCCAGTGCGATCCTTTCCGTGAAGAGCCATGTGAAGAATCCTGCCAGGGTGCCGGCCCAGACTCCGGCCACCGTGGTTCGGCGCCAGAAGATTCCCAGCCATGCCGCCACGCCCATCATGGCAGCCACCTTCCAAAAAATCTCCAGGCCGGTGACAACGCTCTGCATTCCGTAGGCAAACACGATTGCCCCGGCGACAACCGCCACCGACGCGATTCGGCCGATGAAGATAAAATGGCGATCCTTCTTTCCCTTGCCCAGGAAAGGGCGGTAGATATTTTCCACGAACAGGCCGGAAGCCACTACCATGAACGCATCACAGGAACTCATTACCGAGGCCAACATGGAAGCAATGAAGAGGCCCAGCAGACCCGGACCGATCGTCGGCAACAGGTCGTGCGCCATCAGGCCGAACACCTGGTCCACGTCGACGTCTTGTCCGGCGTAGAGGGCCACGGCACACAGCCCGGTAAGCGTCCAGGCAATCGTGCAGACGCGTTTAATCAGACTGCCACCCGCCTGCCCGACGCGGCTTTCCAACTCCGTCTTGCCGGCGCCCGCCAACGCGCTAATGGGCTGAGTAATCCATCCAACGAGCGCGTTCAGGGCAATCACCACGATGAAGAAGACGTTGATTTCGCCCGGTGCCACGATCTCGAACATGGCGGGATCGGCCACGGCTTCCCGCAGGCCCGACATGCCGCCCACCTGCCGTAGCGCGAAGGGAAGGATCAGAAAGGAGAGCACGATGGTTAGTATCCCTTGGACGAAATCCGTTATGATGGCCGCGTTGATCCCCCCGGCAACGCCTTAAACGACGAACAGCACAGTCAGGGCCCAAATGGCCAGGTCGGGACTGATCTCGCCTCCCGACACGGCCGTGATCATTACGGCCGATCCTCGGAGCATCAGTCCGATGCAGACGGCCAACTGCAGGATGCCGAGCAGCGCGTACAGGATACTGACACTTCGGTCAAAGCGGTTCTCGAAATAGTCGGCGACGGTCACCACTCGCATGCGGCGAACCATGGTCGGCATCAACCAATAAAAGGGCGTCACGAACAGCCACAGCCATTGATACCAGATACCCGAAACACCTACCCGATAGCTCTTGGCGGCCACGGAGACGGCCTGATCCGCATGAGAACCGGATCCGAAGCCTAGGAAGATCATCATCAGCTTGCCGAATTTCCGGTCGCTGATGAAAAAGCTGGCCGAGCTTTTCACCTTGCGCGCGGCGTACAGCCCAATCAGGGTGACGACGCCCAGGTAGGCAACGATCACCAGCCAGTCAACCAAAGTTACACTATGCACGTTCTTATCCGGTCCCTATTGTTAGCTGCGCCCGCAATCCTCCAACATATGCGTACGCTGCGCGCATGTTGCGACGTAAGACTCTAAATAGACTCTAAAACACGCCCGTGATTTTCCAAAGATAGCCGCTGCGGTAGGGCACGTCGTTTTCGCCGGCGTAGAGCGTGCCGTCCTCGGTTATCGCCAGATCGTGGATATGCCAGGCACATTCGCCGATTTCCGGATCGACGATTCGCCCGAGTGTTTCAAGTTCGTTCCTGGAAGCGTCATGGCGGAACAGCATGACCATGCCGTGGCTACCGGCCGTACCGTAGAGCTTGCCGTCCGGGCCGGTGGCCATGGCGGCCAGGCGGCGAGCGGAACACGGCTTGCCGAGCGGCTCCACCCGGGCCGTATCCGGATCGACGCGGCAGAGCAGGCCCTCGGCCGTGCCCATGTAGATCGCGCCGTCGGAGCCCAGGCAGGCCCCGTCCAACTTGGCGGTGCCTCGCGAGCCGTCCAGACGCGGCAGGCCGTGTTTGAAGAACTCGATCCGACCACGATCCGGGTGATATCGCCAAAGGCGTATTGCGTCCGGGCCCGGCCTGCTCAGCCAGGCCCGCGTCAGACCCCACGTACCCCAACATGCCCCGCTTGAGTCCACCACGAAATTCTCGCCCTGAGCCATCCCCAGCCCACTGCCGAGCGGCCCCAGATCGGTGACCTTGCCGCCGGCCACTTCGTAGCTGAACAATCGCTCCGGCGTGAATGTAATGCCGTAGATGATCCCCCGCGCCGTATCCATGGCGATCGACTGGATGTACATATGCGGCATCGGCCGCGTGACGATTTCGAGCCCTTCGCTTGCCGGATCAAAACGCACCAGGGCACCGCCCGGCGCGTCGAAGTAGCGGTCGACGTCGTGCAACAGCGCGGTTGCCGCCCAGATTGTCCCCTCGGCATCGAACACCAGCGAGCGGTGGAACTTGGCGTCGTACGGATCGCCCAGCTTCTGAAAACCCATGCCGCGAAACTGCTCCGTCTGGCGATCATAGGCGTGGAAGATGTCGCCGGCCAGCGAGGTCAGCCCACACCAAATCGTACCGCGCTTATCGTCGGCCAGCAGGCAGTCGAAAGAAATCCAATCGTTGAACCAGTCCGGATGCTCCCCACCCACCAGGTCGCTGTAATCCCAGCGGCCGTCGACTTCCGTGTGGAAGTTGTCGAACCGAGCGTCTTTGAGCTTCTTGGCTGTAACTTTCATGGAACTTTTTCTATGGTCTGATGGATGCCGGTGATTCTTCGCTCCGAGAGTGCCGGCTATGGTTCCGTGCTGAGTTTGAAGTCGCGGCGGTTCTTGCCCGGTGTGATTTCGACCGCTAGTTCGGTCCGCGTATTGTACGGAGCCGGGATATACTGCTCGG
>CAZDHN010000204.1:0-9565 GCA_964505115.1 uncultured Planctomycetaceae bacterium | reverse complement strand
CTACTTTCGGGCACGCGGCGGTGCTTACGATGCGACTAACCAGATGGCCCCCGATGCGGCTTACAGCGCATTCACCGAGGACGGCGTGGCCATCCGCGTCAGGCCATACCAGGTGGCCACGGACAACGGAACGACCTGGGATCGGGTGCGTTGGATGAAGCCGAACTCCTTCCAGATTATCTGCGCCGGCCTGAACGGCCAGTATGGCAGCAAATACTACCTGCCGATCGGCAATGGTCGCGTGGGAACCGGTACGGAATTCGACAACCTGACCAATTTCTCCGGCGGCATACTGGAAGACATGGAGCAATAGGGAAGATTCACGCAACCAAAGCAAGATACGAGACGGCGGAGATTAAGGGCAAAGGAATTAGGGAGGATGTGAACGATGGCTAGTCGCAACGGCATTAATCGTGAAACGCGTCCTTCGCGTTCTTTGCATCTTTGCGTCTTTGCGCGAAACCCCGTCCGCCGCACGACGGCCAATCCGCAATCGCCACTCCGCAATCCGCGATCCGGCTTCACCCTGGTCGAATTGCTGGTCTCGATCACGATCATCGGCATCCTGGCGGCCGTGGTGATGGGCGCTTTGCAGGCCGCGCGTCAGGTAGCCCGGGTGGCCAAGACCAAGGCCACCATCGCCAAGCTCAACACGATCATCATGCAGCGCTACGAATCGTACCACACCCGCCGCGTGCCAATCAGCACCACCAACCTGGACCCAAGGGTGGCGGCCAGGAGACGCCTGGACGCCATCCGCGACCTGATGCGGATGGAGATGCCCGAACGCTGGAGCGATGTGCAAGAGACCGTGGAAACATTGCCTGAGAGAAAAGGGACTCCATTTCCATATACATGGGGCTCGGTTCCTCGGCCTGCCCTGTCAAGAAGGTATCTTCAGTACTACCAGGCAAACACGCCGGACACCACCAACCAGTGGGCGGAATGCCTCTACATGACGGTGATGCTGGGTGGGACAAGCGACGAGCGAGCTTCATTCTCCGAGAATGAAATCGGCGATACCGACGACGACGGTTGCTCGGAATTCCTCGACGGGTGGGGTAGACCGATTTGGTTTCTCCGTTGGGCGCCGGCCTTCAACGATTCCGGCATCCAGACCAACATCGACCCCTGGGACGATTCCCCGGCCATGCTGACATCCATGGGAAACGCCGCCAAAAACGACCACGATCCGTTTGATCCTCAGAAGGTAGACATGCATGATATCCGGGTGAACCCTCCGACGCTCGACGACGCACCGCGCGGCTGGCGGCTAGTGCCACTGATCTATTCGTCTGGTCCGGACCACGAGTCGGATATCAACGTGCTGGCAGACCATGTCTACATGGGTAGCCCCTATTTCGTGAATCCGGCCGACAGCCCCGTGGAATACTTGCAGATGGGCAAGCCGCTAGGGTCGGGTCAACACTACGACAACATCCACAACCACCGTATCGAGGCGAGGTAGCCATGGTAAACGCGGATTGCCGGAAGCGGATGGCGAAAGTCCCCCTCTCCCCTTGGGACAGGGCCGGGGTGAGGGGAACGGCGAGGCTGGCTCGGTTGCAGGAAGCCCTCACCCTCTCCGGGCACCGACCGAAGGTTGGTCGGGAGAGGGGACTCGCCCGCGGCGTCACGCTGATCGAGCTCTTGGTGGTGGTCAGTATCATTATGATCCTCACCGTGGTCGTGCTACCCACCATGCAGCCGGCGGCCGAGAGCCGGCGTATCAGGGAAGCGGCCCGCGTGGTGAACGTTTTTCTGGCCACGGCCCGGAATCGGGCAATCGCCACCGGCAAGCCCTGCGGAGTCGTCTTCGAGCGGACGGAGGTCGACGGCCGGTTCTGCACCGTCCTCTACCAGATCGAAACTCCCCCACCCTACGCGGGCGATTCGGTCAATTCGCGAATCACGGTCAGCGGACCCGCCGCTTGGAACAATAAGACGGTGAATGTTACAGGAGGCGACACGGGCTTGGACTCCGCGGGATTCATCGGCGACGTCCTGCAACTGAACCATCAGGGCTATTGCTGGACCATATCGGGTCGGAACGGAGTGATGTGGTCGTTTGATAGTACAAACCGTCCCTTCCCTCCGTTCGTGCCCGATTATGCCCCCCTGCCGTTCAAGATATTCCGTCAGCCGGTCAAGACGTCGGCCGAACCGCTGCAATTGCCAACCGGCGTGGTTGTCGACCTGAGCTGCTCCGGCAGCGACAGCGAACCGCACTGGTTCCACGAACCGCTTGATCCGAATTCCGGTGAGTCCATTAAGACGGTGAAGATAGTGTTTGCGCCGGACGGGTCACTCGGCCGGTGTTTTTGGGGGATAGACAGACGCCGCTACTATCGATACAAAACGCCGACCGAGCCGTTGTATTTCCTGATTGGTTTGAGCGACCGGCCGGCCGCGCCGACCAGCGTGCCGGCGGCTGGGGCGCCGCCGCCGGAGGACGAGTTGCCCAACTGGATCGAGCCGACAAATCTGTGGGTCTCCATAAGCCCGCGGACCGGACTGATCGCCACTTCGGAGAATCATTACGTCGATCCGACCCAGGGCGTTGACGGACTTGACTGGAACACGCTGAGCACGTGGCCGATCCACGACGCTCGAACCTACGCGCGGCAGTCGCAGAGCATGGGAGGACGGTAGTCACATAGCGTTCCCTCTCCCTTTGGGAGAGGGTGGCGGCGCAGCCGTCGGGTGAGGGCGCTTGCGGTGCGTCGAAAACCCTCACCCCCGGCCCCTCTCCCAAAGGGAGAGGGGAGACAGAAGGGCAACGAGGCGATTCGTAGCGGAAGGAAACGAATGATGGCAACGTTCAATAATGATAGGAAAGCCCGACAGGGCGACGCCGTGAACGATTTTGGTAGCCGGATTCGCAAGAATTCGGACGCTTGCAGCCAAGGTTCTGAAGTCTTGCGACTTCAGCTACGGGGCAATAATGACGGCAAAACCCGGCGGGGCGTGTTGCTGCTGGTGGTACTGGGCCTGCTGGCCATGTTCGGAATGGTCGGCATCGCCTTTGTGCTGCTGACTTCACAAGCGCGGCGGGGCGCCGACGCCTTGCGCCACGTCGAAGAGTACGCCGATCCGGCCCCCGAGCTGCTCCACCAGGCCTTCCTGCAAGTCGTCCGGGGCCCGGGCCCGAACAACGACGACTCGGCCATCGGCCCGCACAGCCTGCTGGAGGATATGTACGGCGACGACGCCACGAATTTCACGATTACCACGGTTAGCGCGCTCAGCGGCTGCGCGCAAATCGTCGAGATTAACTGCGGCCTCTCGAATGCCACCCAGTACGTCGGTCGCGTGTTGACGATGACCAGCGGCCCGGCCGCCGGGCTAAGCACGCGGATCGTCGCCACCCGCACAAACCGGTTGCAGGTATTGGCTTTCGAGGGCGACGATCCGGAGGCCACTGACACGTTCATCATCAACGGCATCCCGTTTAGCGGGACGGGGTTTGGCTTCAGCACGACCAACGACATGTGCGACGCCGAGGACAGCAACTCACGGCTGACTGCCTTGCAGCCTGGCATCGACAGCGGCAGCGTCACCGGCGATGCCAACGAAGACTACGACGCGGTCGATTTCCAGAACATGCTCTTGGCGGCCCAAATCGTCGACGCCAGCGGTGATCTTGTTGCCACAATCCCCTCGCTGCACCGTCCGGCGCTGGTGAATTATTGGATAACAAGTAGCGGAGGAGGCAGTTGGGCGAACCTCGTCAGCACGACTCCTGCTTTGGCCCGAAACATCTGCTTGCGTCCTTCTACGCAAGACCACCCCAACTTCACCGGCAGCAATCCGACGACGTTCAATCCGGCTTGGGACGGTACGGGCACCGCGAACGAATGGGACGTGGACAACGACGGCGACGGGGTGATGGACAGCATTTGGGTCGATCTGGGGATGCCGGTCCGCTCGGCTCCCAACGGCGTGCTCTACAAGCCGCTGTTCGCCATCCTCTGCACCGACCTCGACGGCCGCCTGAACCTCAACGCCCACGGCTGCTACGCGCAGACCGATGCCAACTACTACGGCAACGTTGCGGCGGGAGGAAACTATCAGTTCGCCGATGGCACAAGCAGCGCGACTATTCCACGCGGCCAGGGCTACGGCCCGGCGGAAATCAACCTGCGGCCGCTGCTTGGAACCAACTATCAGACCATTCTTAACGCACGTTACTACAGCGCTTCCGACGGATTAAGTGTGCCCGGCAAGGCGAATAACGGGGCGACACTGCTCGGCAACGATCCGCTCAGCTTCAACCAACATTTCGACTATCCCGACAACTACACCACCGGTATCTCCTCTTACGGCAGCCCACCCGACTTCAAGGGTTCGCTGGCGGTGGGGTTGGACCTTCGCGGCCAGCCGCTTTGGAAGATACTGAACGACCAATGGGCCAACGCGGCCGCCGACGACCCGTACGAGTTGAACCTTTCGCGTCATAACCGCACGTCGGCCGACAGCCCCTTCACGCCGGCCGAACTGGAGCGGCTGCTCCGCCCCCGCGACGCCGACTGCCTCACGCTCCCCAGCCGCTTGGCGACACTCGCAACGGTCGGCTCGCCTCCTGAGTCCGTGCTTGTGGCGCGTCGCCACGAAATAACCACCGAAAGCTGGGACCTACCCTGCCCGGGCGGCGGCGTGATAAAGGGGATTCAGACGCAGCAACTAACCGCCCTGCTATCCACCCTTCCCGCAAACCTCGTGAGCGAGCTGCTGCCGTTGGAGTTACTCTGCGGCCTGCGGATGGACATCAACCGGCCGTTTGGCAACGGCGTGGATGAAAACGGCAACGGCGTGGTAGATGACCCGTCAGAGGTTTCGAGCGAGACAATTAGCGCCGTCAACAAGGCCGGCGCCACGGTCCCCGGCATTACGTTCAACCACACCAACGGATTGGACGTGGACGGCAACGGCACGGTCAACGCTACCGACCGCCAACTCGCCCGACAACTCTATGCCCGCCACTTATTTGTCTTGATGATGTTGCTTCGCGACGACGGATACGTGGAAGTTCCGGGTACTCCGGCCGAGGATCCCACTCTGACAGCGACTCAGAAGAGGGAACTCATGATACGGCGAATTGCCCAATGGGCAATTAACGTGGTCGACTTCCGCGACGCCGACTCGATCATGACGCCGTTCGAGTACGACGAAAATCCGCTCGACGGCTGGAGTGTGGACGGCGATCTGACAACCGACGAATCTGCCGGTGGCGTACCCCGCGGAGTCGTCTGGGGTTGCGAACGGCCAGAGTTGCTTCTGACCGAAACGCTTGCCTTCCACGACCGGCGTGTAGTCGATACGGCGTTCGATGACGGCCTGAACAAGCTGCGGACAGACGACAGCGATACGGACGACACGGCAATAGGACCTGCCGACGACGATCTGGATCAGGCGCGAATACCACAGGGCTCGGCCTTCTTCGAGCTATATTGCACGGGCAATCAGGCAAACGGGATGGCGCCGGGTGACTTGTACACATACAACTCCGGTAAATGGTATCTGGATCTCGGCAAGATGGCGCCCGCGAATCCGAGCGCCTCGGACGCGAAGCTGAAACTGGCGTATCCGGTCTGGCGGTTGGTGATCAGCGAGCACAACCATCCAGCGAACCTCACCAATCCAAATGCTACCGACGTGCTGAATCGACTGAATAAGAGGCCCTACAGCACATCGTTGGAGCCGGAGCAATTCAGCGGCTCGACGTCCAGCGGTGAATTCAGCTTACTACGTAGTTCAAGCGAGCCCAGCGTCACGATCGACCGGATCGTTTGGTTCAGCACGCAAGGGCCCAACGGTCACTACGACGAAGGCCGCATTTACTACAATCGCAGCGGGGCAGCAGGGTTGCTCGGTGGAACGTACGCCCTGGTTGGCCCACGGCTGACTACTGCCATCGGTGCAAAGAGCGGCTCGGCACAAGTCGGCGATCCTTCGGCGCAGACAATTACTCTCAATCCGGTGGGCACGACCGATACTAGCGGAACGGACAACTATCCCGCGATGGTTGGCGAGGGGAGTCCCACGATCCAGATCCCAACAGGCATCGTCGTGGGCGGTGGCGGCGATGGAACAAGCTATCCAACGTCGTGGTCCAATAAAACGGTGACCGCACCGCAAGGCATCGGCATCAGCATCTCGGAGCCGCTCTTCTCCGGCTCATATTATACGGAACCGGATGAAGTAAACCCAAAGAACAGCTTGACCGAAGCCTATGGCGACCTCACAAAAGCCAACGCCGCCAAGCTGTTCCTCGACGCACCACTCGACAGCAAAGCCAATACCCCACTGGAAGATGAAGGGCTACTGCCGACCGGAACTACGCCCAACTACAAGACGGTGTTCCTGCAACGCTTGGCCGATCCAACGTCATCTTATGATCCCGTCAAGAACCCCTATCGGACGGTCGATTGGATGCCGATCGATCTGACGGTATTCAACGGCGAAGACTCGCAACCGGCCCAATGGCCGCCGGTCAACGAAACCTGGCCCGACAAATGGGATGAGGACGATCCGAATCCCGCGACTCCGCATTTCAAGACCCGCTATCGCGCTAATACGACGAACAACATTTGGGCCCAGGAGACCCAGGCCCCGACCACCGCTAGCGCGGCGGCCAGTTCGTCGAACTACTTCGACTACAAGCTTGAGCATACATTGGGCTATCTGAACACGGCGTTCGGCACCCCACGATCAACACCGACCCCGTACATTGGCGATCCGCCTTCGCCGTTCCCCTGGATGACATGGAACAATCGCCCATATGTTAGCCAATTGGAATTGATGCAGGTATCCACTAGTCATCCGGGCCGCTTGCTGTGGGAGTATGGCATGGCTTCGACAGGCTCCGCGCCTTATGCGCCTACTGATCCGGCAGACGTGCCCTTCCCCCATCTGCTGAATTTCTTCCAGTCGGATGCTACTACCAGCACGGGCACCTCGCCGCAGTTTCATCGGGTGTTGGAGTATTTGCGGGTGCCCTCGCGGTTTGCGGGTACGGCATTGCAGGGGAATCCGACCAGGTTTGCCGCGGCTACGAACCATATTTTCCATCCGCCGTTTCATTGGATTTCGCGGTATCGCGACCCGGGGCGGGTGAATATCAATACGGTCTTCAGCCCATCCGTCTGGCAGGGGCTGATGAACTACTTCCCAACCACGAACACGACGGTCGCCGCTTGGAAGTGGAGCAATTTCGTGACGAGCCGGCGAGGTTATGGTGGCGTGTCGAGCGATATGACTTTGATGGACAACTCGCGCCCCACCCGGTTCGCGAAGCCGTTCCGCTCGGCGCTGGGGGCGAATCTGGTGCCCTTGGACCCCATGAAGCCGACCAGGGAGATCAACGCCACGCTGCTGCGTGAAGGGCCGACCGCCGGCAAGCCGCTGTTTGGCTTGGAAGCCGCGGTCGACCCGACCGATAACTACTGCAACACCAACCGCAACCCATACTTCCGTTACGAGGGCCTCCAGCGGCTGGGGAACCTAGTCACCACGCGATCGAACGTCTACGCCATCTGGATCACGGTCGGCTACTTCCAGGTCGACGGCAGCGGCTTGTTGCAGAACGAGTTGGGGACCGACACGGGCGAGATCAACCGACATCGGGCCTTCTACATCTTCGACCGCTCAATACCCGTCGGCTTCACGCAGGGCGAAGACCACAACGTCGAAGACGCCATCCTGGTCAAGCGGTTCATCGAGTAGGCCAGCAAGAAGGAATAGACAGGATTGACAAGATTTACAGGATGAGCAACTATTGAGTTGTCTGAAGCACTTGACCACGGATTTCACCGATTACACGGATAAAATTATGCTGGCAGCATGATTGCGAGCTTCCCGACACATCCGTGTTATCCGTGAAATCCGTGGTTTGCTTCATTCGGCTGAGCAGATACCAGGATGACAAGAATCGATCTTGTTAATCCTGTAAATCATGTCCAATTCTGATCGGCTTTAGCCCGCTCAGCAAACGCCGCGGGTTTTTTCGGCGCCGGCCGGTTGGGACGCGGCCTGCTTCAACTCGGCGACGATGCGGAAGACGTCGCCGAGGAAGAGGTCGGCCATGTCGCGGCTGAAGCCCTCGCGGACGACCACTCGCAAGACGGCAATATCCTGGGCGTTGGGCGCCATGGTGTAGGCCGGCACGACCCAGCCACGTTGGCGAAGCTGATCCGACAGATCGAAGACCGTCAGCCGGCTGGTATCTTTTAGCGAGAAGGTCACCACCGGCAGGTCGCCCAACTTGCTGAGCATCTCGACCTTGCCGGTCTCCAGGAGCTTTTCGGTGATGTATCGGGCGTTGAGTTGCAGGTTCTCCATGATCCGCGAGTAGCCTTCCCGGCCCAGTCGCAGCAAGTTGTAGTATTGGGCGATGATCTGGTTCGCCCCGCGCGAGAAGTTCAAGTTGAAGGTGGGCTGATCGCCGCCCAGGTAGTTGACGTGGAAGATCAAATCCTCGGGAAGCTGCTCCTCGCTCCGCCAGATGACCCAACCCACGCCCGGATGCACCAGCCCGTACTTGTGGCCCGATACGTTGATCGAGCGGACCAAGGGCAACTGGAAGTCCCATTTCAGGTCGGGTGAAGTGAAAGGCGCGACGAACCCGCCGCTGGCCGCGTCGACGTGGATCGGCACGTCCCAGCCGGTTCTCTTGTTGAGTTTCTCCAGGGCAGCGTTGAGTTGTTCGACCGGCTCGTACTCGCCCGTGTAGGTGCTACCCAGAATGCCGACCACGGCGATCGTGTTTTCGTCGACCATCTCCATCGCTTCGTCGACACCCAGCACGTAGCGTTTGGAATCGAGCGGCACGAATCGGGGCTCGACCTCGAAATACCGGGCGAACTTCTCCCAGCAGACCTGGACGTTGTGTCCCATCACGATGTTCGGCTTGTCGGTCGGCTTGCCCGCCGCCCGGCGCCGCTTCCGCCAGTTCCACTTCAGCGCCAGCCCGGCCAGATGAATCGCCTCGGAGGAGCCGACCGTGCCGGTGCCGACCGCCGTATGGGTTTCCGGCGCGTGGTATAGATGGGCCAGCATGTTGACGCAACGGTTCTGGATTTCGGTGGTTTGCGGGTACTCGTCCTGGTCGATGTAGTTTTTGCCCAGCGTCTCGACCATCAGCCGCTCGGCCTCCGGCTCCATCCAGGTGGTTACGAAAGAGGCCAGGTTCAGCGACGGGTTGCCGTCCAGGTTCAATTCGTCGTGGACGATTTGATAGGCCACGTTGGCGGGCATCGATTGGTCGGGCAGTTCGTACTTGGGCACCGATTGGGCGGTGAATCGGGAGCCGTAGGTGAGCGCGTGGCTTTGTTCGCTTTCGGGCATTACGCCCAATTTGACCTTCTTGGAGAGCATCGGAATGTTCCTCGACCCAGAATTAACAATGCGACCGGCGTGCTAAAACATAGCTCACGCTGGCGAGCCCGCCGGGTCGCGTATTGACGGTCGCAACGGCAATGCGGGGCCGGGTTCAGATAGGCGGGAGATCGGGCCACGGATGAAACACGGATAGAGCAAGCAGGGTTGATGACCATTCTGCTGAGTG
>CAZDHN010000203.1:0-9582 GCA_964505115.1 uncultured Planctomycetaceae bacterium | reverse complement strand
TCTCCGAAGCCTACGAACTGCTCCGCAAGCTGGGCCACCCCGAAAGCGACGCCCGTCGCCTCATCGACGCCGCCCTCTCGGCCAAGAAGAAGTACAAGGACGTGCAAGCCCTGCTACAAGCGATCTACCAGCAGAGCCAGCAGTAGCAAGCCGTAGTGCGATACACAGCAATTTGGGTGCCACTGCTGGCTTGTCCAGCAGTGTTTCCGGCTTTGTGCTTCGCACTGCTGGACAAGCCAGCAGTGGCACCCAATTTCAACGGGCCAGGCCTCGTATTCACCTTATACCCCCGCCGTTCTTCACAACCTCAAACCCCACGCTTGCCGCGCGGCCGGTGGCGATTTCGGTGGCGCGGAGGTGCCATTTGCCCACCGGGTCGTTCAGGGCCAGATCGATGGAGAACTCGGCCGCCGGCTGTTTGGTTAACAGATTGCGCGAGTAGTGCTTGACGACGTTTCCGTCCGGGCCGAGTAGCTCGACGCGCAGGCAGTGCGAGCCGGCCGGCTTGGCGGCGCCGGTTTGGATGGCCCCCGTTTGGACAGCGATGCCGAACGTGGCCGTCGTGCCGGGTCGGAACTTGGCGGCTTGGGGCGTTATCTGCACGGCTTTCACTTCGTAGGGAAGCAGGGCGAAGACTTTGGGGTCGCCCGGCGCCAGTTCGGTTTGGACTGTCTGCCCACGGCCGAGCGATTTCTTAGCCCGAACATCGTAAAGCCAGGCCGGCCCGGGGAAGTGGATTGTCACGTTTTGCGGCTTGACTCCGGCGACATGGTTATCTTGCACTATCGAGACGTAGCGGATATCGCCGTCGCTGAAGTGGACGATCTCGCAGGCTTCGACATCGAGCCCCTCGGCCGTTACACGAACTCGCGGCCGGATGCCGACCAGATCCAGCAGTCGCGAGGTGACCTGGCGGACCGCCCGGGTGTCGCCCGAGCTGTGCAGGCCGCCGTACTGTTCGATGGGCGTGTTGAGCAGGACCGTATGGCCCTTTCCCGCCCG
Source organism: uncultured Planctomycetaceae bacterium (assembly GCA_964505115.1). GTDB lineage: Bacteria > Planctomycetota > Planctomycetia > Pirellulales > Thermoguttaceae > CAZDHN01. The sequence continues at coordinate 8,580 of CAZDHN010000203.1, read as the reverse complement.
ATTGACCAACACGGCGGGCGTGGTTCCGGCGGTTGCCCAGGGCTTGGCTCCGGCCGGCTTGAGGTCCTTGGCGAAGGCTGCCAGGGGTAGTTCGGCCTTGAGCCCTTCGGCGTCTACCTTGATCTGCTCGCTTTCGGCTTTTTGGGGCAGGCCGGATCGGGAGACGCCGAACAGGGCGTCCAACAGGCCGGGCTGCGTGAGCTGGCAGTGGTCGTCGAGGATGCCCGGCGTGGTGTCGGCGATAACCAGCCCGCCCGCTTCGACGAACCGCCGGATAGCCTCGACCTCGGCCGGACTGATCGCCGTCACGGCGGGCATCAGCAGGGCCTTGTACTTCGCTAGCCCGCCCTGCTCGATCTGCTCGTAGGAGAGCATGTCGTACTGAAGGCCCAGGTCCTCGACGAGTTTGGCGAAACCCAGTTGGGCTTGCGAGTGTGTCCGTCCGGTGAGCGTGCCCGCGTGTACGCTGGCCTGGCTGTAGTGGATGGCGATGCCGTCCTGCTCGCGTCGGGCGTTCAGCAACAGCTTGCCGATCCCGCCCATTATCTCGGCGTGCGACTCCTGCATCCACTTAAACTGCGGCGCGGCACGCAGGTCGGGAAAAAGCAGTGCCGGGCCGGTGTTATAGCTGGTCCAATACCAACTGCTGTTGAAGTGGTGGAACAGCAGATCCCAGCCCAGCCGCTTGGCCGAGACCTCGTCGTAGTTGCCCGTGTTGTTGTACCAGGCGCCCACGATTGCGTCGGGCTGTTTCCAACTGCGGAGATACTCGATCTGCGGCGGGCGGCAGGCGTAAACCTGCACCATATCGCACGCCCGGCAAAGCTGGTAGAAGTCGTACCCGTGCCAACTGTTCAGCGTGAAGACGCCGTCGAACCCCACTCGCGCGCCGGGATCCGCGCGGCGGATCGCCTCGCGGCCCAGTGCGTGTGCCCGGGTGAGGACGCGGTCCATGTAGAGCCGATGGTCGGCCCAGCGTGGCCAGTGCTCGGGCGTGTCCTTGATTTCGTCGAAGGTGGCAGGCACAGCGTCGTTCCAACTGGCATATTTGGTTCCCCAAGCGGCGTTGAGGGTGTCCAGCGACTTGTATCGCCGTTCGAGTTCGGCGCGGAAGGCGGCCAGGCAGGTTGGCGACGTGCAGAGGTCGACGCGGCCATGGACCAAGTAGTTCTCATCTCCCAGCGTGTAGGCGGGCGGACCGAAGAGTGACGCACCGCTGGCACGCTCGGCCAAGCCGGCCATCCAGCCGTCCATGTGTTTCGGATCGGTCAGGCAGGGCCGACGTGGACCGGCTTTGGCCTGCCGCGAGCTGATTCGCGTTATGTAGGGGATGCTGCGCAAGCCGAATCGGGCGGCGCTGCGGCAGGAGGCCGCCGTGCGGATCGCATCGCCGCCGGTCAGGCCCGTGTTGTCGATCCAATCGACCCCGCCGGCAGCCAGTTCGCGGTTGATGAAGTGCCGCACGGCGTTGTTCGAACCGCTAGTCCAGACGAGGAAATGGAAATCGTCGACCGTCCGGTCGGGCACGGCGAACGTGGTAATTTGCTGGTCCAGCAGCCGGTCGGCCTGACGCAGCCGGGCGCGTACTTCATGCAGCAGGGCCACCGTTTGAGGCAGCTTGAACTCAAAGGGTACGGTCGCGGCGGTCGGCGTCAATTGACGTTTGGCCAGCAGCCGCCCCAGCGAGTCCCACAATTCCAACTCCAGCGTGGCCTTGGCCGGAACGACGCTCAATTCGACCATGCCCGACAGGGTTCCGCCCGACGGGACCGACGGTTGGTTCAGCTTGAGCGTCGCAATGTGCGGGGTATCGGCTTTTGGATCGACGTGGCCGGTCCTCCAGCCCAGCGTCTTTCCGCCCTGCTTGATCCAAACGCTCACCAGTCGCGGCCCAGTCGTTGGGCCCAGCGTTGGCAGCACGTGCCGGCTCTCGCCCTGGGGCAGATCGAGCGTTCGGTCGGCTCGCTTGCGGAAGCCGCGTGCCGGGTCGTGTGCCATGACCTCGATCACGGCGCCCGGCAGTGCCCGATCCGACTCGATAACCACCTCGCCCGGCTTGTCGGAAAAGCGAATCCTCACGGCCGGCTCGCGGTTGGCCGCCCACAAGACGGCCGAGGCGACCAGACTATGAAAATAGTCGTAATAGCCGAGCACGTCGGGGTCCTCGTGCGAGAGGCCGGGCGTGAGGCAGAGGCGTCCGCCCGAGTAGTTCAACACGAGCACGCGACCCTTGCCGCAACTATAAGCGGTGGCGACCGGGCGTTTCTCGGCGACCATTTTCTCCAGGGCCGGCAGGTGCGCCACTGGGACAACGTCCGGCTGCCAGTCGGCCGGCTTCAATTGGTCCTTGAAATTGGCCAAGAATCCCTTGGCGGCGCCCAGCAGTATGAGCCCCGTCCCGCCGCGTACCTTTTCAACCAACTCGCGACGTAACTGCTCGGGTATCAGCTTGGGCTGGAACCCGGTGAGGATAATGCAATCGCTTGCCGCGTGGAGCTTGTCGGCCAGCTCGAAGATAACGTCGGTTTCGTTGCGGCGCGGGTAGCCGTATGTTTCGTAGGAGCCGTAGAGATAGAGCGAGCCGGGATCGAGCAGGCTGTCGGGCGCGGAGAGAGAGACGGTTTGATAGTCGATATCGAGCCGTTGGGCCAACTCGACCGTCTCGCGCTGCTGCCAGCGGGGCCCGACCAGCAACAGTCGAACCGGCCCACCGGCCAGCGGCTTGGCCCACCTTACGTGCGGGGTGACGACCGTGCCCGTCATTTTGTCGTAGGGCGTCGGTCGGCGTCGGGCTTCGGTGAGCTTGGCAAGCGTCTCGACTCGCGCCGGTGTAAGCTGAGTCGCCGGCACGGGAGCGGCCAGCCAATCGGTTTCGGCCAGTGCGGCCAGATCGGCGGCGATCGTCGGTCCCGATTCGAGCAGGTAGTCGCGGATTGGAGCCGCCTCATGTTGCGGCGTGAAGTCCCACGCGCCGACCGTAATCTTGCGTCCGCCCGCCTTGCCCTTGAGCGTCGTGCTCACGTTATAAGTGCCCAGGTTGACGACGGCCGCGTCGACCTCGTCGGGCACGTAGACCAGACCGCAGGGGCCGACCGACGTCTTCACGCTCTGCATGCGATTGTCGTAGAAGAGCGACCAAGGTTCCTTGGCCTTGTCCAACACGACCGAGGCGGGCGCCTCGACGTTGCGCGTGGCGGTCGACATCCGCCGCTCCCAGGGCTTTTTGAACCCTTGCGGATAGGCGCTGAGCGACAGGTCGAGCCGCTCGGCCTTGGTCTCGGGGGCGAGTGCTACCTGCATCAGCAGCTTGTCGTCGCGGCTACGCAGCAGTAGTCGCAAGTAGACGGGCCCCTTGGGCGTTGCCCAGGTGCCTTCAAGCAGCGTGTCGGGGCCGAACGGGCGGACTTCACGGAAGGTGGCCGGTATGTCGTGGATGCTCATCCCATCCACCCGGATGGAAATGAACGACTGATAGTACCAGTTGGCCTTGGCCGGCGACGACATGCCGAGCGTAATGTGTTTGCTCCTGAATTGCTCCGACTGTAGCGTGCATTTGCCGGGCGGCGTTCCTTCGGGGATTTCTATCGAGTAGTTCAGCCCGTATGCAACCAGATCGTTAACGAAACGAAACTCCTGCTTCAGCGACTTGCCCGATTCGACCTTCTCCCAATCTCCCCGAACCATCAGCAGCGCCTCGGCGGCGCGGGCTTGCACCGTGCCGAAAAAGAGAACCGCAAGTAGTCCTGTTGCGAAGATTGCCTGTCGTATCCCGGGCATGGTGTCTCTCCTTATTGCGGCAAGATGGTGTGCGCTGTGTGACGGGTTGGTGGGTGCCACTGCTGGCTTGTCCAGCAGTGTTCTGGTGGGGTTCTGCTATGCACTGCTGGGCAAGCCAGCGGTGGCACCCGAGCAACATCCTACCCGGATCGTGGGCGGATCGCAAGAATCGGCCGAGATATCAGCACATGCAATGAGCGTGGAGCTTCAGCAGATAGCCGTCAGCGGAAGCCGAGGACGAAAAGGGGGGCGGGTTTGCTCTGTGGGAAACGGGCTAGCGTTTGCCGGTGGGCTGCCGGGAGGCAGTTGTTCCGGTCTGCTAGACTGGTTGGCTATGAACTGCCTTCGGCCAGACGTTCCTTCGCTGCCGCCGACGGATACCTGCCGATGTCGTGGAGCACACGGCGCTCCAGAATGCGTTCAGGTTCGTTGACGCCAAGTACTCGTGCTGTTGCTTCGCCGATTGGAGTACGCGGTGCGATGACGACGCCTTCCAACTGAAAATGGTCGGTCCACCGGTCGGTACGAGGATTAAACAGTCGAACGAGTTCGCCCGTGGTAGGTGCAATGGACCCAATGTCGGTCCCCTTGGCGCGATTGCAGAACGTGCAAGCGTAGGCAAGATTGTCGGCGTTGGTTGGCCCGTCATGCTTCTCGGAGATGACGTGATCGACTTGACAACCGAGAAACGTATCGTCTTTGTGGATCAGGCAGTATTCGCAGAGGTAGTCTGCCCGCGACTCCACCAGCCGGCGTAGATCAACACGGATATGGCTGGTCATAGCGCGCTGAGCATCCGAGCACGAGCCTTGGCAAGCCGCATAAGATGCTCCAGTTTCACGAAGTGGTCGAGCTCGGACGACTCTTCGGGCGTCAATCCCGCAGTCTTCTCCTTCTGGATCAAGTTGGCCACGTAATCCTTGGTATCTTGCGAAGGCTCGAACCGTGCAACGGAATCCGGAGTCGTTCCGGCGGCGATGAACTCCACAATTTCATCATATGCTCGAATCATGGCGCCATTATAACGGGGGGCACGAAGTCTGTCAATGGATTCGAGTGGCGATTCTTGGACGCGCGGAGACTGCACTGCGGAACGTCAGACTCGAGAGGCTGGGTGCAGCCGCTCAGCGCCTTACCTATTGGTCTTTTGACTTCCTCGGCACCGGTTTGGTTGCGGCCCTGCCGCGTTATGCCGGGGTTTCGCTCTTCCACTCGAGGGAAAGCTTGCGGTTAGATGCGACGCAATCACGCAGGTAGAGGTTAATAAGATTCTGATAGGGAATGCTCGTATCCGCGGCCATGGCCTTGAAATACTCGATGATGTCGGTTCCCATGCGGATTGTCACCTGCTTCTTCAGGCGTTTTGCATAGGGGTTCTTGCGCCGTTTCATGGATTTGAGGTCATATTCCTTCTTCATGATTATGCTCCCAGGTATTCCTTCTTCTCGGGGAGGGTAGGGTCAGACCTTGGTTCTTGTTCGTGGTCGTTGAGAAAGATGGCCTGCCGCGCGACATGAGATCATAAATCGCTCCCTCGTATTCAATGTGCAAAGGTCGAGCCATGGGGTGAGTCCAACGGGAAGGGCTTACCCTAAACAAAAAACAAGGCCTGACCCCTGGTCCTCTGGTCCTACTTGACCCCTGCTCCTACTCCCGGGAGTCTTCAGGAACCTGATTGAAATACGGGATCTCCCTGAGACGATCAATCAGGTCCTTTGACATCTTGTCCGCTGAAGGACAAGCATAGCGCTTGTGAAAGGCAGTTAGCGGGACAAGCGGGGTCAGACCTTGTTTCTTGTTCGTGGTCGTTCAGAAAGATGGTCTGCCGCGCGACATGAGATCATAAATCGCTCCCTCGTATTCAATGCGCAAGGGTCCAGCCATGGGGTGAGTCTAACGGGAAGGGCTTACCCTGTCAACAAAAAACAAGGCCTGACCCCTACTCGGGATTGCTTGGCACAAGTGAACAGATAGCCGTCGGCGGAAGCCGATGGTTGCGTGGCCCAACGAGTGTGGTCGACGCGTCCATCGTGGCGCGAACCAACCGCCGAGTTCCGTCTGCGGCTATTGGCTTGCTGAAGAGGCTGTAGCTGGATTCGCAAGAATTCAGCATGCTTCATCTGAACTCTTGCGAGTTCAGCTACGAACGGGTGGGACGTAGTGCACTTTTCGTTCCTCAATAGAACGGATAGGGGCTGTAGGCGTGCGAGTTGGGGCCGTAATGCGGGTAGGGACCCAGGGGGTTGGCGCCGCCGCTGGGGCCATAGGGGCGATGGCCGTAGTAGCGGTAGGGATCGTAGAAGTTGGAGACGAACGGGTAGGGACCGTGCGCTGAGTTGTAGATTGCGTTGGGATCCCGGAATGGCTTCGCGTCCTTCGCGTACTGCCTTGTCCGGTCGCCCGTCTGCATGTTGTTCGTGTACAGGCTCTTGTCGAACACCCACTCGTTCGATTCCCCGTTGGCTCGCGGGTTGGTCACTGGCACGGCCGCATCTTTCGCGTCGGTGTCGCCCCAAAGCGGCGACGCGGCCGCAAGCATGGCGACTAGCACCAACAGGCCAATCGAGCAGCAAGACGGCAGGGTAACACTACGACGGGCAGGATTTGCGTCAATCACCAGAAGTCTCCAAAACGCGGGTTCCCATGGAACGGTCACTCCTCCACGCTGAAAAATATACCTTACGGAATTGCATGGGGGGCCGGAGGCTTTGCCCCCACTGTAGGGCGGTGTGGCTGTGCCGAGCGCCACGAAAGGGGACAGGTCCATGTTTTCGGGCTGCAATTCCGGCAAAATGGACAATCAATCGGCCGAAAAATGGACCAGTCCCCAGCGAAACGCCCTACTGTGAGGCTGACGGGGGTTTCTGTAGAATGACGGATCTGCCCGAATCGGGCGGCGCTAATGACAGGAGAATTGCGGAGCCTCGCCCTCCCATTCTGCGGCAATGCAGTTCTCCTACGGCTAACGAGGGGTTCTTTGTCAGGAGAGCAAAAAGATGAAAAAGTTGCGTTACGGGATTGTCGGTGGTGGGTTCATTGCGGCCTTCCAGTTGCGGGCGCTTTGCGAAGTGCGCGACGTGGAGGTGGCCGGCATGGTGTCGCTGGAGCCGCTCGATGAACTGGTCGCCTTCGTCCATGAAAATGGGCTGGGCGAGGGCCGTGTGTTCAAAAGCGTTACCGAGATGGCTCCGCATGTCGACGTGATCGGCATCTTCGTGCCCAACTTCGCTCGAGTGGAGATCGTCGAGGAGATCGTGGCCGCGGTCAAAGCCGGCGCGGAACTCAAGGGCGTGATCTGCGAGAAGCCGCTCGCCCGAACCATGCGGGAAGCTCGACACATACTGAAACTGGTCGAGGAGGTTAACCTGCCGACCGGCTATTTCGAGAATCAGGTACACATGAAGGCGCTTGCGGCGACCAAGTCGCAGCTTACGTCGGTAATCGAGGCGATGGGTCCGCCCACTCTGGTCCGGTCGAACGAGGAGCACGCCGGTCCGCACAAGGGTTGGTTCTGGGACCCGACCCAGCAAGGCGGCGGCGTGATGAGCGATATGGGCTGCCACTGCCTGGCCGTCGGCTGGTATATGCTCACCCCGCCCGGCAAGCCGCCCACGTTCCTTCAGCCGCAGTCGGTAAGCGCCGATCTGGCACTGTTGAAATGGGGTCAGCCCCGCTGGCGGAAGCAGTTGCTCGAGCAACACGGCGTCGACTACTCCAAAACGCCGGCCGAGGATTTCGCCACCGGCATGGTCACCTACAAGAATCCCGAGACCGGCACCTTCGCCAAGAGCCAATTCACCGTCTCCTGGATGTACGACAAGTTGGGCCTGCGGCTGCTGATTGACGGGCTGGGGCCCGGCTACGCTTTCGAGATGAACACGCTCCGCTCGCCGCTGGAAGTGTTTATTGGCGACGCGGCCGCGGCCGGGATGACCGACACCGAGGTGGCCTTGGAGAAGATGCAGGCCAGCCGAGGGTTGTTGACCATCCAGCCGAACGAGGCCGACCTGTACGGCTATACCGACGAGAATGTCGACGCCGTCAAAGCCTTCAGCCAAGGAGGCAAGCCGCTGCTGGACTGGCGTTACGGCCTGGAAATCACCCGGTTGAACCTGGCCGCCTACCTCTCGGCCGAGCGAAAGGCCACGGTCGACCTGACCGACGAAGCCACGCTCGAAGAGCTGGAAACCTACGTCCCCCTAATCCAGCAAGGCCGCGGCCGCGAAGTGCTCGACCTGCCGGACGAAGGTTGAGTAAGCCGCACGCGTTGCGACAAATTGGCTGCCGAGCCGCGGCGTCCTCGCCGCGGGTTACGATGCCCTGTTAGTAACCGTTCCCATGCGCCACCAACACCCGCCCCGAGGACGGGGCGGCTCGCTCGTTTGTGGGCGCGAACGTTCATCGGCTCGCAAGCTCACGAGCGTGCGAGGCGGTATTTGCCGCCACCCGCCGCATCGGGCCGTCTCCTACGTCCGCCCGGTTTCTGGTATATTGGCCGGTGCCAGGAACCTTGTCACTAGATGAAACGGCAGCCGATGAGTCGCGAACCGATCCTGAACCAGCCGGCCGGCCCCACCGAGGACGACGATCGAGACCTCCGTCCACAGCGGATGGAGCAGATGGTCGGGCAGCGGGCGGTCTACGCCCGGGTGCAGATAGCGGTCGATGCGGCGGCCAAGCGGGGGGAGCCGTTGGGCCATATTCTGTTCGATGGTCCGCATGGGCTGGGCAAAACCACGTTCGCCACCTGCATTCCGCGTGATCTGGGCGTCCCGTTCCAAATCAGCAGCGGCGCTACGCGCA
>CAZDHN010000202.1:7011-9583 GCA_964505115.1 uncultured Planctomycetaceae bacterium | reverse complement strand
CGAAATCAGGTGCCGGGCAACCGGTTGAGGGTTCGACTCCCTTGCCCTCCGCTTTTTCTTAATATAAGCCACTTGTGATCTTTTGTCGCAAGTGGCTTTGCTTTTTGCACTTTACGAGTGGCGGAAGCCCGAAGGATTTTAGGAGATCCGCACTCGCATACGCACACTGGAGGGTGAGCGGCGGCGGCAGGTTACAAACCAGGATGTGTTCACCCTTGATGAGCTTATCTTGCTGAACAAGTACGCGACGCCCATTAAACGCGTTTTCCTCTTGCTCGCGATCAATTGTGGATTCGGCCACGCCGAAATCGGTTCGCTATTGGTTGGGGAAGTGTCGCTGCGACAGCCTCACGAGCAGTGCTTTCAGGGAGTTCTGAACCTCAAGTTCTCAAAAGACGACTCGTTCATCAAACGAATCCACGGCAAGACTGGCGTCCATGGCGAACACGTCCTCTTTCCGCAATCGCGTCGATGCCATCGAGTGGGCACTCCGACGCCGCCGACGCATGCCTGGGTTTGGCCCAAACGCTCGGCTCTTGCTCAACGACAGAGGGCAAGGCTACGACCAGCCCAGCAAGAGCGGGAACCCCAACCAGCAAATCCCCAATCGGTTTGCTGATTTGGTTCGACGCATCCGGGCCGACGGGTATCCGCTGTACGCCCATGTCTGTCGACGAGTTTCAGACAACACCCCCCCATACCGAAGGAATGACCGGGGTCGGCCAACTGGACATTGCGGGTGGGGTTGGCTAATATATGAGTGGTGGTGCCGGGGCGAAATCCGTGATATATTTGGTGCCAATACACGCCCAGGTGGAATGAATTAGCACCTTGACGCGTCTAACTAGTGAGTCACGCGCTTGGTTGGCCAGTCCGCGGGGATTCCGTCCCCGGCTATTGACTTTGCGAAACACGAGCAGAGGGAGCATGCACGGATGAACCAACTACGCTTCGTTCGGCTGCGGCCGGCGGTTGCCATCTTCCTGATTCTCTCTTGCGGCACGCCCTGTCGCGGCCAGTTGAGCCGATACGCCGCGTCAGGCCGGGGCCAATCGTCGATGGCACTGATCCCGGTGCAGAACTGGAATCCCAAGCACGACGCCCAGGGGTTCCAGTGGGACCTGAACAGTTCCCGCGGGTGCATCAACAACGGCACGAACGGTTGCTTCAGTTCGGCCCAGGCGCTGCAAATCAACAATAACACGTTTTCCGCGTCGCGGCAGATGGTGACCTCCGACGGGATGGAATACGTGTTCACCCAAAACATGTCCAACGTGCTGGTGACCCGACGGGTGCGATTCGACTTGCCGACCGGCACGGTGCGGTTCATCGATTCGTTCCACAATCCCGGTTCGTCGCCGGTGATGCTCAACGTCAAATTCGTAACCGGCATGAGTTCCATTAGCAGCATCCTGAGCAACTCGGGCCGACAGTTGGCCTCGGGCAGATCGAACACTCCTCCTCGGCCGTTTGGTGCCCCGGCGGTGGCGAGCGGGGTCGCCGCGTCCAAGCAAGCGAAGAAGGATTTCGGCCTAGTTGTGCTGCGAAGTTCTTCGAGCCGTCCATCGGCGATGTTCTACCTCTGTTCGCCGCGAAGCAAGCTCGCGCCGGTTTTCATGAAGCAGGGAAGCTCGCAGTTGACGTTTAGCTACCCGATTACCGTGCCGCCGCGGAAGACCGTCTCCCTGTTGCACGGCGTGGCCCAACGGCGATTCAACGGCACGCCCGACGCGAAGACCTTGGCCAAGGAGTTCAAGACGTTTCAGGACCGCAAATGGACCAAGGACCTACCGCTGGAAGTGCGACGGACGATCCTCAACGGCGGCCGGTCCGTGTACGGCGAAGATATCCCGGCCGGACCGCTGCTGCAAGGCGCCATGCGGTTGGCCGAGTACTGGGACGTCCAACGCGGCAGCAAGGCCGTGCTGATTCAGGATGAAAACACGCAACTGGCCGGTAAGCTTTCCGGCAGCGAACTGACCGTCCAGACCCGCTTCGGAAAGACTACCGTGCCGCTGGCGGAAGTCGCGGTGTTGGTTGGCGGGGCCGGTATCGAGCGGACCATGCAGGTCTATCTCCGCAACGGCGAGGTCCTCGTCGGATCGGCCGAGTCGAAACCGATCGCCCTGACCATCGACGCCGGGCTGGAAATCGAGGTCACGCCCGCGCAGCTCAATGTCCTGTTCACGCCGGCCGCGGCCAGCGACGGCAAACCATCGGCCGAGACGGCCGTGTTGCTGCAAACCCGCCAGGGCGAGCGGCTGGCCGTATCGGCCAAGTCGCTGGCGAAACTCCGCGTGGCTACGGCGTGGGGACCATTGGAGATCCCCGTGGCCGAGGTGCGGCGGCTCTATTGCACCCGGTCGCCCCAGCCGATCCACCGGCTGATACTGAAGGACCGCAGCCGGCTCTCGGCGATCCTCGGCGGCGACGACTTGAAACTCCAGACGCCCCGTTTTGGACCCGTCGCGATACCGCCGGGTGAAGTGACCGAGCTATCCAACGTGGCCGTCGGCGAAGAGATGCCCGAGAAAGAGATGCCCGAGAAAGAGATGCCGGAGGAATCGCTTGA
>CAZDHN010000202.1:0-6911 GCA_964505115.1 uncultured Planctomycetaceae bacterium | reverse complement strand
AAGAGATGCCCGAGAAAGAGATGCCCGAGAAAGAGATGCCGGAGGAATCGCTTGACGACGAGTCGGGCGTGGCCCATTGCGTGTTGCTCGGCGAGAACTTGTTGGTCGGGACACTCCAGATGCCGAAGGTGAAGGTGGTCACCGCGGCGGGAACCACGTCGGTCGCCACGGGTCTGTTGTGGCGGATGGAACGCAACGAAAGCGAGGAAGGAGCCGAGCCGTCCTTCGCCATCGAACTGGTCGACGAGAGCCAGATGACCGGTCACTTCGCCGACGCCGTCTTGCCAATCCGCGCCGCGGGCAAGCTATGGCAGATCCCCGCGCACCACGTGATTTCCTACTACCAACCCAAGCCCGAGCCACACGACGCGAAAGAGCCGGCCGTAGAGAAGCCGGCCGTAGAGAAGCCGGCCATAGAGAAGCCGGCCGTAGAGAAGCCGGCCGTAGAGAAGCCCGCACCGCCCAGCACTAACCCGTTTGACTAGACGCAATAGACCCGCCACGGGTACATCTTCACTGCGAACCGAGCGAGGCCGACCTTGATGCGACATAGAGAACCACGGAATCAGTTCTACCCAAGATTGCTCGCGGCAGTATTGACCGTCGCGTGTCTAGCCGCGTCGCCGGCCTTCTCCCAATTCGGTCCGCACATGGGTGCCCAAGGCCTAGTCCCGGCGACCTTCACGCCCAAGACCGACTCGCGGGGCTGCCAGTGGAACATCGACAGTCGCGGCCGGATCAGCGGCGGCACCAACGGGTGCTTGAATGGCTCGATGTACCTGCATGTCAACGGCAACTCCTTCAGTTCGCCACAACAGTCGATGATGACGGCCGACGGCAGCGAGTACATCCTTAGCCGTCAGGTTTCCAACCTGATGGTCACCCGGCGGATCAAGGTCGACGTGAAGGCCGCCGTGATCCGCTACGTCGAGATATTCCAGAACCCGACAGCCGCTCCGTTGAGTGCCAATATTTCCTACCACGCGACGATGGGCAACTCGCAGTACCAGGCATTGGCTACCGACACCGGCACGTTGAACCCGACGTCGCTGGGCAAGAAAGACTGCGGACTGGTGGCGGTCGGCCAGCCGAACAGCTCGCAGCTTGCCGTGCTGTTCTTCCTGGCCGCTGCCCGTAGCAAGGTCAAGCCGACGATTCAGATTAACAACCGGCACCAGTTCACTTTCGCCTACACGCTGACCATCCCGCCGGGTCAAGCGGTGGCGATCGTCCACGGAGCGGCCCAGCGGAGGCTGGCGACGATCCCCGACGCCAAGGCCAGTGCCGCGTTGTTTAAGCACTTCAAGTCACGCAGCTTCGTTCGCGACCTACCCAAGGACGTGCGGAAGATGATCGTCAACATGGGTTCTTCCCTAGGCGGATGGGGCGACGGCGGGAGACTGCTTACGCTTGAATCGCTCGGCGTCGACCGGCAGGCGTCCGACATGGTCGCCATCGGCGAATTGACGCGGCTGCACGGCACGGCCGTTTGTAAACGGCTCGTTGTCAATACACGTTACGGCGAACTCGAAGTGCCGTTGGAGAAGGTCGCGGCCATCGTCGGCGAGGGCCACGTTTCGCACAAGCCGCGAATTTTTATGCGCGACGGACAGGTCTTCTCCGGTCGGGTGACCGCCGAGGGCCTTCGCTTCACGATGAATACCGGCATGCAGTTGAGGCTCTCGCCGGAGAAGCTCGACCGGCTGGTGCTCCACGCCAGCCCCGATGACGGCAAGCCGCGGTCCGACGTGTCGGTCATGCTTCAGACCGTCTCGGGCGACCGGTTGGCGATGGCCCGCTCGGAAGATCAACGATTCATCGCCACCACGCCATGGGGTCGGCGGGAAATCGCGCTGGACGATGTGCGACGGCTCTTCGCGGTCGAGGAGAACGTCGGCCACCGGATGATCTTGCGCGACGGCACGCGGGTGTTTGCGTATCTCGACGGCGCGGCCCTGTCGCTGGCCACCCGGGACTTCGGCCCACGGCAGTTCCCGTTGATCCAGATCCGCAACATGCAGGCCGCCAACCTGAGAGCCGACGACGAGGACGGGCTGGAAGACGTTTCGGTGCCACACTTGGTCCTTGCCGGCGAGAACGTACTGGTCGGACGGATCGACCTGCCGGCGATCCATTTCGTTACCGCCGGCGCGAAGATCCCGGTGCCACCCGGCCAGATCCGTCTGCTGCGGAACGTCTCGGAGGAGGACCAATCGACAACCGAGAAGAGCCCTCTGTTCGAGGCGGAACTGTGGGACGGCAGTGAAGTGAGCGGCCGGCTGAGCGAGCGCGTGCTGCCGATCCGCACCGGTGGTTCAATCTCCCGGGTTCCGGTGCACGACGTGTTGGAGGTCCGCGTGCCCACGCCGACGGTAGCCGACACAATGCGCGGCAAGATCACCCTCCTGATTCGCGATCTGGGCCACCCGGAATACACCAAGCGCAAGGCCGCCAGCGACGCCCTGGGCGAGTTGGGCCACCTGCCCAAGCTCCAGTTGACCGAGGCATTGAAACAAACGTCCGATCCGGAGGTCCGCCGCCGGCTCGAGGCATTATTGGAACCGTTGAAGGAGTAGACATCGACGTCTAGCGGCATGATCGGAAGGACAAACCCATGATACAATCCCCCGACTTCGACGCTATTTCGCGACAGGCGGCCACGCGGCTATTCATGGCCGATTGGTTTCGCTGCCTTGGCGGCACGGCCGTCGTGCTCTATTCGGTGGCAATTGCGGCGGCATTGGGTACGTGGCTATGCGGGCTGCACTTGATCAACTTGGCCGGGGCACTCGCCCTGGTGCTCGCCTGGGCGACGGTGACCGGGCTCTGGGCCTGGCTGCGACGGCCTTCGCCCGTTGTGGCGCTGGCCTACTGGGACCAACAGGCCGGGCGGCACGAGATGTTCGTCTCGGCGATGTGTTTTCAGATGCAGCCCGACGGCGGCATGGGCGAGCGGCTCCATATCGCCCGGGCTCGGAAGCAATTGCAGGAGGATCTCCTTGCCTTGCCCCGGGACCTGCCGGCACCGCTGGCGCATCGCGCGTGGGTTTCTCCGCTGTTGTTTGTTGCCCTGGTCGGATTCGTCCTGGTTCCGGCGCTACCCGCCACCGAGGCAGTCGTCGATGCGGCTTCGCGCAAGCGTGCCCGCAACGTGGCCGACGAACTTGCCGAGCGTCCCAAGCTGCCGACCGAGGACGAGGGACTCACTCGCGAGGAAGAGGAGAAACTCAAGAAGCTCGAATCGGAGTTGGACGAGACGGCCAAGGAACTCCGCAAGCTCGACGACGCCACGCCCCGCGACGTGCTGGCCGAACTGGAACGCAAGGCCCACGAAGCCGAGAAGCTGGCCGCCGATCTGGACTCCGCCGAGACGGATCTCTCGTCGAAGATGCTGGCTGAACTCGAGCGCCACATCGACACCACGAAATTCTCCGCGGCCATGCAGGCAAAGAACCTGGATGACGCTTCCAAAGAGGCCGAGAAACTGGCCGAGAAGCTCGAAGATGACGAACTGGCAGGGGACACGGCCCGGCGGATCAAGAACGCGCTGAACGAGGCGCTCAAGGTAGCCACCGACAGCGACAAGCGTGGGCTGGTGGGCAAACACGCGAAGAAGGCCCACGAGGAACTCAAGGATAGAAAGCCCAAGGAAGCAGGCAAGCAGTTCCACCGGCTCTCGAAGCAACTCAAGCAGGCACACCAGCGGAAGCAAACCCAGAAGCGGCTGCAACAGTTGGCCAACCAGTTGCGCAACTCGGGCCAAAAAATCTTCGGCCATAACCCGGGACAAATGCAGCGACTCGGCGGTAACCAGCGCGGCGGCCCGCGGCAGTTGAACCCCGGCCAGACGCGGCCGATGGGCAACCCGCTGCGACAACGCCTCGCCGCGATGGCACGGGGTCAGCATGGCCAGCCGTTGCGGGCCGCCGCCATGCCCGGTGGACAACAACCCCGGGGCGCACGGGCCGGCGTTCCCGTACCCGGCATGGCGCCCCCGCCGGGAGCGCCGATGGCCAAGGCTCCCGGCAGCGGCGCGCCAGTCCCCGGCAGCGGGCAGATTCCCATCCCCGGCAGCGGGCAGAGTCCCGGTATGGGCATGGGGCAAGGCGCCGGCGCGGGAATCGGCGCGCCGGTGCCCGGTTCGCCCGGCCAGGGTGCCGGCCAGGGCGGCTTGATGGCCGGTCATGGTACGGCCGCGTTGGGCAACACGGCCACCACGCCGATGGCTGCCACCGGCACGGGCGTGGTCAACGCCGCCATCGGCGAGCAGGGCCCCACGCGGATCCGCCGAATTGACGGCACCCATCGCGAGGAGACCGAACGTCGCGCCCGAGAACTGGCGATTGAATTCATCAAAACCGAAGAGGAAGCACTTGCCGACGAGCCGCTGCCATTATCGCGGCGTCGGCAGGTGCTCCGCTATTTCACCGCACTGAGGAGACAGCTCGTTGACCAAACAAGTCCCGCCAAGTCCGCCCCCGGGCGATGATCCCTTCGAAGGGTTCCAACAACGGATGCACGACTTCCAGACCCGCTTCCAGGGTCTGGTCGACGAAATTCAGCATGCGATCGTCGGCTACGACCGTTTGATCGGCGACATGCTGGTCGCCATGTTCTCTCAGGGAAACGTCTTGCTGGAAGGCGTGCCCGGGCTGGGAAAGACCTATCTGGTAAACGTCATCTCCCGTGTGTTGGGACTGACGTTTGGCCGCGTGCAGTGTACGCCCGACCTGATGCCGGCCGACATACTGGGCACCCACATCGTGGGCGACGACGAATCGGGACACCGGGCCTTTCGTTTCGAGAAAGGCCCCGTCTTCCACCACTTGCTGCTGGTTGACGAGATCAACCGGGCCACGCCCAAGACCCAGGCCGCGCTGCTGGAGACGATGCAGGAGCGGGCGGTGACCGCCGGCGGCGAGCGGTTCGAGTTGCCTTCGCCCTTCTTCGTGTTGGCCACGCAGAACCCGCTGGAGATGGAAGGGACTTACCCCTTGCCCGAGGCCCAACTCGACCGCTTCTTCTTCAAGCTGCGCGTCCCCTTTCCGACGGCCGACGAGATGGTCGAGATCACGCGGCGAACCACCAGGTTCACCGAGCCCGAACTCAACGTGGTCATCACCGGCGAGGATTTTATTGAGCTGCAGGAACTGCTCACGCACATTCCCGTGGCCGAGCCGTTGATGCGCTACGCCGCGTCGCTCGTGTTGGCTACCCATCCGCAAGGCGGCAAGGCGGAGAAACCAATCGACCGATTCCTCTCCTACGGCGCCAGTCCCCGCGGCATGCAGGCGATAATCCGCGCGGCCCGGGCGTATTGCATGCTGGCCGGTCGGTCGGCTGTATCGGTCGACGACATCCGCCGCAGCGCCAAACCGGCTCTGCGGCATCGTTTGATCCTGAATTTCGAGGGCGAAGCGGAGCAAGTCAACGTCGACGATCTGATCGACGGAATCTCCGAGAGTGTCCCCACGCCGGCAGAGGGCGCGGAATGAGCACATGCGCCAGAGCGTTCGCCACCGGTGCCCGGCACCCACGCGCTGTGTCGTGTGGGGTTATTCCCCCGCGCAACGTCGGGCGGGCCCGATCGCCACACTGGTCGATACCGATCTTTCTAGCCGGCGTGCTACTGACGATCTGCACCGTTCCCGCGCCGGCACAACCGCCATCGGCGGCCCCGCCGGTCTCGGAAGAAGACCTGGCCGAGAAGTCGCTGCCGCTGCGTACGGCGCTGCACCACGATCCGACGCTTCGCGCGCCCTTGGAGCGATTGCTTTCGCTCTACGGCAGCGCCGGCAAAGCGACCGAACTGCTCAACGTGTATCGCGACCATGTGCGGCAATACCCCGGCGACCCCGGCGGGCGAACCGTGCTGGTCTGCCTGCTCGCGGCAACGAGCGACCCCGAGGCGCTGCCCGCTGCCCGGGCGGCGGTCGCCAAGTTCCCCGAGAACGCCCATTTGCAGTTCGTCCTCCACGAAGTCCTCCAACGCCGCGGCGACCCCGGCGCGCTGGACCATCTCGACAAGGCGATTAGGCTGGAGAAGCGACCGAACCGCAAGATGGCCCGGATCGACCTGCTGTTGCCGCTGGCCGTGAATGAAGATCGCCGCGATCTGGCCGAGAAACACCTCCGCGCACTGGCCAACGCGGTCGATCGGCCGGCAGAGCGCCTGGTGATCGCGCGGAAGATGCTCAAGTATGATTTCCACAAGGCGGCGTTGGAGGTCATCGAGAAGGAGACGGCCGTCGAACCGTCGCCCGAGACGATGGTCTCGATGGAACTGGAGGCGGCCACCGCCCAGGTCGGTCTGCGGAAGACTGAAGAGGCCGGCGCCCGATTGGATCGCTTGCTGGCGAAACTGACGGCCGACTATTGGCGTCGCGAGGAGATCGTCGGCCGCCGGCTCGCGCTGGTCGACACCGAGCCCGAACGCCAGGCGATGATCGACCGGGCGAAGAAGCGCGTCGAGTCCAATCCTCGCGACGTGGCTGCCGTACTCGATCTGGCCCAAGTTTTGTCGGGTCTTCAATATCGTCGCGAGTCGCTCGACACCTTGATCGCCGCCAGCCGCCGGTTGCCCAAGTCCGTGGAGATCGAGCAGCGGGTCCTCGATCTGTTCGACCGGCTCCGCGACGAGCACGGTCGCGAGGAGTATCTTGCCGGGCGGATCGAGTCGCTACCGAACCGCGACGACCTCGTGCTGTTGCACGTAAAGACCCTCTACATGCTGGGCCGTCACGACGCGGCGGCCGGCAAGCTGACCGAACTGCTGAAGCAGTGCGAGCCGGCCGAGCGGATCGCCGGCCTCTTGGAGATGGCCCGGCATCTCCGCCGCTCGGCGATGCCCGCCGAAGCGGCCGGACTATTCCGCAAGGTAGTCGACTTGGCCCCGGCCCGGTTGGATGTCC
>CAZDHN010000201.1:0-9632 GCA_964505115.1 uncultured Planctomycetaceae bacterium | reverse complement strand
GAGATGATCAGGCGGTCGACTTCGACCAGCGCGGCCTTCTGGTCGGTCTGATCGAAGATCACTTCCATCCCACCGATGGGGTTGTCATCTTCGTCGAACAGGGCGCTGCAGCACGCGGAGATCGGCACTTCCTGGCCGTTTCGGGTCTTGCAGACCGTCTCGGCATTGATTGTCTCGCGGGTTACCATGCAGTTCTTGATAGTGCATTGCTGGGTGCCGCAGACGGGCGTTTTGCAGAGTTCGCCGCAGGTCATCTTGCCGATGACTTCGTCCCGAGAGTAACCCAGCGCGTTCAGTGTAAAGTCGCTGACGTTGGTTACGACCAAGTTCGTGTCGACCACGAACATGTGGGTCGGCACGGCCTGGACCACGCGGTCGAGATGGTCCACGTGGCTTCTCGGGCTGCTGGAGCTAGCAGACGACTTTTTTGCCCGGTTTGGAGTGGATGACGGCATTGCGTTGTCTCCCATAAAGGTGAGAAAGTAAGGGTTAAGGTTGGTGTGACGCGTGGGGTGTGATGCGCGTGGCAGGCTGGACCGACAAGAATGGGTACAATCCGAGCGTCTCTTCGCCAGCGAAGAGTGCGACTTGGGTTGCGCCTTCAAACTGCTGGTCTAGATCACGTCGATCAATGCGTCCCACCACAATTCGGTAGGCCTACCCCTCCAAGGCTTTCGGCCTAGAGGAGTTCAATCAGACAAACCTAGCACACCAAAGTGGCAAGGCAGGAAGAATTTTCGGGAATGTCTGGAAAAATGATAGGCTTTCCCTAACCGCGCTCTTCCTCGCAAGGGACCCAGGTTTGCAGATCGACTCCCAGACAACAGGCAAAGGCAAGACTGGCAAATGGCGAAGTATGTTCCGCCGAAGTGGTCTTTCCGGTGGTATGGTTTTCCTGATAGCTAATAGAACCCGCCGAGACCCGCTGATATCCACGGAGGCCGTCGCGATGGCATTTACCTACTTCTTCCGAGACGGGCAAACACTGGACCTGCTCGCCGAGCACGTGATCCCCGAGTTGGCAACCCGCCGGTATATGGACGTGTGGGATGCGGGGTGTGCCATGGGGCCGGAACCTTACTCCATCGCGATCACCTTCCGCCAGCACATGGGACCGTTTCTGTTTAGGAACCTGCGAATTTGGGCCACCGATATCGATGAGACCAACACCTTCGGCCAGATCATTGCACGGGGCGTTTACTGCGAGCAGGACACGAAGCGGATTCCTCTGGAGATCCGGGCGAGGCACTTCTCGCCCCATGGCGGGGACGGCAGCCTCCAAGTGAATGAGGATATCCGAAAGGCCGTTCGATTCCAGCGGCACAACCTGCTATCGCTGGAGCCGATTCGAGAGCAGTGCGGTCTGATTGTGTGCAAGAACGTGCTATTGCACTTGTCGCCCCAAGAGCGCGTGGAAGTCATCACGATGTTTCATCGTGCCCTGTCCGAAAATGGCTATTTCGTCACCGAGCGAACGCAGGAATTGCCGCCGGCGACGGAGCATCTGTTTTCACGCGTAACCAGCACCGGGCAGTTGTTCAAGAAAAAGGTAACCATGAGACAAAAGTCTCGCACCCGCGAAGATCGCCCGCACGACTTATCGGGCAAGTTGGCCTTCCACTTGATGCGGCACCAGGACCACGGCTCCGCCTACGACTGGTTGGATGTTGACTGCGGAACGACTCGCGTGGGCAAGGTTCGCGGCTTGATCGAAGGCCGGCGACTGACGATCCACTCCATCAACATCTTTCCCGAGTTCGAACGCCACGGCTACGGCAAAAAAACCGTCGAGATGTTCCAAACCGCCTTCGATACCATCATCGCCGACCGGGTCCGGCACACGGCGACCGGGTTCTGGGAGAAAATGGGCTTTGATTCCGATCGCAACGGGCAATACGTCTGGAGAATGCGGTCCTAGTGCTTTGTCCACTTTGAGTTTACCAGTAGCTGGATTCGCAAGAATTCAGCCCGTCGGACGCTAATCTGAACTTTTGCAAGTTCAGCCACTAGTAATGTCAACAATGTCAACATGGACAAAGCACTAGACGGAAGGCTCGCGGTTACGCCATGGCGGCAACGTGCTTGTTGAGCTTTTCTTTGAGCGTGTCGGGCGTGAACGGCTTGACCAGATAGTCGGTCACGCCAGCCTCGATGGCCTCAACCACGCGCCGCTTCTCCGCCTCCGTGGTGATCATGATGATCGGGACCTTGGGGTCCTGGGCACGAATCTCCCGGGTAACTTCCAAACCGGTCTTGCCGGGCATGTTCCAGTCGGTCAGCACCAGATCGAATTCACCCGGCTTGAACAGGGCCACTGCCTGCGCGCCGTCGGCCGCTTCGAGGACTGACTGGATTCCCACCGCATTGAGTGAGCGGATGATGATTTTCCGCATGGTTCCCGAATCGTCGGCAACGAGGACATTTACGCTCATGGGGTTCTCCGTTCGTGTGACACACGTAAAAAGGGTTGTTTGTTCCGGTTGCCCCGACGACTTGATCGCGTTACGCCTTCAGCGGCCAATTGATGCAAAGGTAGCACGCAATTCGCGCGGCTGGCGAGCTTTTTCGGATTACTGGCCGAGGGCAACCGGTATCCAACGCCTTCGGACTTCTCGCGCGATCACCGTGGCGGCCTCGTTGAGACCGAATTGGCGGTCGACATTTCCTTCCACGTGAGCCACCTTGTTCATGCCATAGACGTCCGAGGTATCCTGGTCCTGGCCGAGGACGTAACCCCCCTTTGTCCGGATGGCGCCGCAGCCGTCCGACCCGTCGCGTCCCATGCCGGTCATGATCACGCCCAGACAATCGTCGCCGAAGATTTCAGCCACGCTGGCCATCAGCACGTCCACCGACGGCTTGTGACCGCTGACGGGTTCTCCGTCGCGAATCACGGCCTTGGTCGACATGCCCAGACGGCGTAGTCGCAGGTGCTTCCCGCCGGGCGCAATCAGGACCTGATTGGGTTTGAGCAGATCGCCCTGCGCCGCCTCCTTGATTGACAGTTGCGAGAGCGAGTCGAGCCGCCAGGCCAGCGGCTTGGTGAAGCTGGCCGGCATGTGCTGAACCACTACAATCGGCGGCATGGGTGGCCGAAGTGATTCGAACAGGGAAGCCAGCGCGGGAGGACCACCCGTGGAAATGCCGATCGCAATACACTTGTCGGCCAGTTCGGCCGGCCCGGCGGGCGGTATCTCTATCTCGCCGGGAATCGACTTCTGCTGCGTCCGTGCCGCCCGCCGCTGTATCCGCTCCTGGCGAATTCGCAGGATCCGCTGCACATCGATACCGGCCGCGCCGCGGATCTTCCGCGGTAGTTCCTCCTGGAGAACGGCCTTTGTCTTGGCCCCGTAGTCGGGTTTGGCCAAGTAGTCCAGGGCACCGCGATCCAACGCATCCATGGTGATCTTGGCCCCCAGCTTGGTCAGCGAACTGACCATGATCACCGGCGTGGGCCTTCGAGCGAGGATTACGTCGAGCGTGGCCAGACCGTCCATGTTAGGCATCTGGATGTCCAGCGTGATCACATCCGGCCGGGCCGAGTCGAGCATGGCCAGCGCCTGCCGGCCATCTCCGGCCTTGCCGACGACCGTCATGCCGTCCGTGGCGCCAATACTATCGGCGATGATCGAGCGGAGCACCGCCGAATCGTCGACCACCAGAACACGAATTTCCTTTGGGACCATCGCTAATCTCCTGACAACTTCTCTCATAATGCCACTTCTCGAAGTGTAGTTCGAGCTTTTGCTTGACGCCACTGAGTGACCGACAAACGGTTCCCCAGCGATGCGCGGCGAACGGTGGGGGGCATTTTCCGCGGCATGTGGCCTTTTTGCAACGTATGATTGTTGCGATCGTCTAACGCTCGGTTATCGTTCACCGGGCCGCGATCGGCCGGAGGGGCGCGGCCGGAATAATTGGCACTATCGCGCGAAGCAAAATTCATGCGGAACTATCGTCCGACACTCTGGCCGTGCATTTGCCTGGCGCCGGCAATTTGCTTGTTGTGCGGCGTTGCCGACGCCCGTAGCCGGGTTGAAGTACCGCTGCCCGAGCCGATTGCCGACAGCCGAGCCCAGTTCCAGTCGCAATTCCCGCCGCAACGGCCCTATCGATACCTGGAGGGCGAGTTGTGCCGCTTGGAAGTGCATTTGTTCGCCGACGCGGCCGACGGCCATTTGGACGAGCACTCGTTGCTGGCCGCCGCGCTGGTTGCAAGCGGCGTGGATGACCAACACGTGCTTCGCCATTACGAGCAGCATTTGGCGGATCTGGTCGCTCAATTGGCCCGTTCGGGGCAAGTGAAGGGTAATCCGCGCCGGCAGGCGCGGGCCGTCTTCGAGTTTCTTCATCGGCGGGTACTCCGGGGTGGCTATCGGCTTCAGAGCACCGACCTGACCGTTGCTCTGGACGAAGGCCGCTTCAACTGCGTTAGCGCGTCGGTGCTGTACATTTGCCTGCTGGGCCGTTTCGGCGTGACGGCGTACGGGTTGGAGGTTCCCGGCCACGCCATGGCCCGGCTCGTGTTGCCCAGCGGCACGCTCGACGTGGAGACCACCTGCCCCGGCTGGTTTCGGCTACTAAGGATTGGCGAGGAGACGAGTGTCGCCTTTCGCTCCGCGAAAGGCGACAATACGACACCTATTGATCGCGCGGTCCTAAGCGACGATCCCCAGCGGCTGGCCGAATTGGTCGAGAAAACAACCGGTTTTCGGCGGGACTCCGGCGGCGGGGTGAAGGAACTTCGACAGGTGTCGGGCGTGGAGTTGGTCGCCACGATCTACTACAACCGGGGCGTCGACCTGCTGGCCGAAGCCCAATTCGCCGCCGCCGCCGCCGCCAACGCCAAAGCCTTGCGACTCGACCAAGCCAACCAAACCGCCCGGGGAAATCTGCTGGCCACGTTGAATAACTGGGCTATCAGCCTAAGTAGTGACGGGCAATACGCCGAGGCGATCGACCGACTGCGGCAGGGTATTAGGCTTCAGCCCGACTACGAAACATTCGCCGCCAACTTCCTGCACGTAAACCATCAATGGATCGAGCGGCTTGTGAAGGCCGGCCAGTACGAGGAGGCGCGTGACGTGGCGGCCGATGCGTTGTGGGAGCGGCCCGGCGAACCCGGTTTGCTTCAAGCACAACTCAATGTCTACCAGCGCTGGGCCCGCGGCCGACTGGTCTCCGGTCGGCCGGACGAGGCGTTCGCGCTGTTCGACGAACTGCGGGAGCGAGTGGATGACAACCAGCCAGTGCGCCGGGCGGAAGTGGTTGAGGTGAACAACCGGGCCCTGGCGCTGTTGGAACGGCGGCAATTCAAAAAAGCCGTGGAACTACTAGAATCCGCACTCGCCCGACAACCGGACGTGGCCCTTCTCGCCGACAACCGTCGGGCGGCCGTAATGCGTTGGGCCCAACCGGCCTTCCGCAAAGGCGACTACGCCGAGGCCATTCGCCGCACTACCCACGGCGCGGTGCCGGGGCGCCTGCACGAGACCCTGGTGGGGAACGTCCGATACGGTTACCACCAATGGGTTTCCGCTCTGCGCCAGGCCGGACGTGACGAAGAAGCGGATCGTATCTTCGCCCGGTACGAGAGCGATCCGTTCCTCGCCGGCGTGGGGGCGTCGAGCCCGACCGGAGCCCTTGTAAAGCAGTAGCCGCGCGGCCACTCGTGTTTGACAGAAGGCGTTTTGCGGCCTATGTTTCTTAGGTCGGTTCTTGCACCGACCGCAGGGGCGCTTATCTTACTGTTTTCCAACCGTTTGCGGCAGCAGCACGTAGCCTTAGCAATCAGTATGCCCGCCGCGGGGGAAGATATCTGGCCGGATGTCCTGTTCCATGGCCCAATTGGCACATGCAACGGGTCGGCAACCGCCAAGGTGATGGTACGTGGGAGAAGAGGGGAGAAGTTGTCATGAATGACTTGAATGCATCAGCTTGCGACGCGCCCGCGGAGTGTGCGATCGCACAGAGCACGACACCCGAGAATGACGTTCGAAGCCAGGTCTGGAGTTTGGTGACCACGCTGCTGCCACGCGAGGATCTAGTGGAGCGACGCCGCGAGCAGCGCTACCCCTTCCCACACTTGATGCATCTTACGCCCGTCGGCGATGACGGACTCACTCCCGAGGGCGAAACGGTAGTCGTGGTCGGCAAGCACCTTTCCGAGCGCGGGCTGGGTTTCTTTCATCCGCAACCATTGCCCTACCGGCGGATGATCGTTTCGCTACAGACGGGCAACGGCGTCTGGCTCGGATTCCTCATCGATCTGAGTTGGTGCCGCTTCACCAAGCAAGGTTGGTACGAAAGCGGCGGCCGATTCATCCAGTCGGTCCTCTCGCCAATCGAGGACGACGCCTAGCGGGCGTTTCTTGCCGTAGGGTGGGTCGAGCGCAGCGAGCCCCACCATCATTGTTCAGTCTATTTGGTGGGGCTCGCTGCGCTCGACCCACCCTACATTCACTTTTCGAGCCGGCAGATTAAAGGGGCGAAGTATGCGATATCTTAACACTAAACCTGAACGCGGCAATTGGTACGTTTCGGAGGGATTCATGGTCTGCCGCGCACCGGCGACAGCGGAGGATGTCGACAAAATGTGTGCGCACAACCAAGGGGCTCCCAGAATGATCGTAGCTGGTCCTTGCAAGTCCAAAACAGAGGTGATTGAAGCAACGCGGAATGTGCCGAAATCTCCCCACGGCTTCTATGTATGGCAATGCAGTCCGTGAGTGGGGCGTTACCGACTTGCTCGATTGCTTCATGACGATGCTTCGAAGGTGACAGTGCAAATGGTGGACCCACCCTACATCTACTTTCCGATCCGGCAGTAGAGTTCGTGCACTTTGGCGACGATGCGCTCCTCCAGCGTGGGCTTCCAGGGACAGCACTTGGCCTCGTAGCCGCCTTCCTCAAGAACCCGTTTGTTGGCGATGTAATTGTTGTAGAGGTTCGAATAGCCGGCGACCCAGATGGCGGGACCGTCCGGCTTGGTGAGTTCTCGCTTCAGACGCAACGAATAATCCACCACTACCTCGTTGCCCAAAGCAATGATTGAAAGATCGTTGCCGAAGCGGATAATCTGCACGGGGTAAGCACAGTCGGGACGGTCCGGCTTAGCCGACTCCAGAGTGACCGTCTCCAACACGCAGCGCAGCGGACCGTGCAAGGGCCGTTGATGGAAACGCTTCTTCTGGTTGACTTCCAGAGCCGCTTCCGTCGCGGTGGCCAGAGACCGGCCGTGCATCCGTGCATACTTCAACTCGCTGCGCGGGTAGGGATTTTGATCGGCGCCGCAACCCATCATAAACAGCGCGGTCGCGCCGGGATGATCTTTTTCAAAATACTCCTGCGCGTAGCCGGCGTAGTCGCCCAGCCACTTGAGGAAACCCATGTTGGTGTTGTGGCAGGCGTATCCGAATAGCACGGCACGAAGTTTTCCATCCGGATCGTCGACGCGCAGAACGGGCACCGTATGGTCGACCGGTCCGTGAGGGTTGGGGTGGTTGCGGTAGCCGGCTTCCGTCGGCGTGCGGCGATTCATGGCGAACCCGCAACGGGCCTGACCGTAGAAGAGCGACGCCGGCTGAAGATTGTCGAGCGACTGGCCCACGATCTTGACCAGCTCTTTGGTCAACTGGTCGAAGTAGTCCTTGGCCTCGTCACGCCCGTAAGCCGGTCCGCAGTGCGTGTGCGAGGCGTTCATCAGCAGCGCGTCCGGCGGGAGTTTGTACTTTGCCCGCACCTGCTCGGCAACCGCCGTTCGCAGCCGTTCAATCACGCCGATCAGGTCCATGGTGACGATCACTACCCGCTGGCCGTCCGCGTCTTCGATGGCCAACGCCTTGGCGAAGAGGTCCTGCTCGGTGCCTTCGGCGGGATCTTTTCGCCCTCCGTATCCGGCCATCCGCAAGGGGCGCTTGGGCGTGATCACGGCGGTTGCCACGCCCGCTTTCCACTGGGGCGCCTGCTTGCCGGGCTCTTCGCCGGCCCGAGCGGACAATGTCGGTAGTATCGCGAGCAACAAGCAAAGGATCGTGTTCTTCATGACGATGCTCCTAAACAGGGTTCTTGCGGTTAGATCAAGATGTTAACGGTGTCCGGCCGTCGAGTTGTCCTTACGCCAGTTCGACCGTCTGTTGATATTCGGGTACGGTAACCGACCAGTGCATTTGGTCGCGGATGTATTCGGCCAGGGGGAGCGACTGATCGGCGTCGCCGTGGGTGATGAACAACTGGCGCGGTGGACTCTCGATCGCGCCAAGCCAACGAAGCAACCCGGTCCGGTCGGCGTGGCCCGAGGCGCCGTGGATTTGTTCTATCGGGGCTTTCACCCGAAAATTTCGGCCGTGGATGCGGACGTCCGGATTGCCGTCGAGTATTTGACGTCCCAGCGTGCCGTACGCCTGGTAGCCGACGAAGAGGATCGTGCTTTCCGGCCGGGTGATGTTGGCGCGCAGGTGATGCTTGATCCGTCCGGCCGTACACATGCCCGACGTGGCCATGATGACGGTCGGCTCCCGCAGCCGCCCGATCACCTTCGACTCCTCGACGCTACGAGCCATCGTCAGTTTGGGGAACCGTAGCGGGAACGAGCCCGAGGAGATCAACCGCCAGGCGTCCTCGTCAAAACACTCCCGGTGCTCGCGGAATATTTCGGTGGCGTCGATTGCCATGGGGCTGTCCAGAAAGACGGGCACGTCGGGGATGCGTTTCTCTTCCAAGAGCCGGCCGAGGTGGTAGATCAACTCCTGTGCCCGCTCGACTGCAAACGTGGGAATCACCACGTTCCCGCCGCCTTCGACCGTGCGGGTGATGATCCGCGCCAGTTGCGAGGGGATATCGCCGTGGTTCTCGTGGTCGCGGTCGCCATAGGTCGACTCCATAACGATGAAGTCGGCCTGGGTCAGCACGGACGGGTCGCGGATAATCGGCTTGTCCCATTGCCCGATGTCGCCGGAGAAAATCAGCCGGTGCGTTTGGCCGTTCTCGCGGACGTTCAGTTCCACCACGGCCGAACCCAGGATATGGCCCGCATCGTGGAACACGGCCGACACGCCCTCGGCGATCCGCACTTCCTGCAGATAGCGTACTCGCTGGAAGCGCGACGACGTGCTGCGAACGTCCTTGGGCGTGAACAGGGGCACCTGGGGATGGCGGGCCTTGCGGCCTTCCTTGCGGTGCCGCTTCTTCTTGTAGGCGATATCTTCCGCTTGAATCTTGGCCGAGTCTTCCAGGATTAATGTGGCTAAGTCAGCCGTCGCTCCGGTGGAAAAAATGGGACCCTTGAAGCCCTCCCCGACCAGCTTGGGTAGCAGGCCGCAGTGGTCCAGATGGGCGTGGGTCAACAGGACCGCGTCGATCTTGTTCGGCCCGATTGGGCTCGGCTCCCAATTGCGGTCCAGGTATCTCCGCTCCTGGAACATGCCGCAATCGATCATGATCGTTGCGCCACCCGCCTTCAAGCAATATCGCGAACCGGTAACCTGTCGATTAGCGCCCAAGAATTGTAGTTGCACGGTTGGTTCCTCTTTATTGATCTTTGCATAGTTGGACAGCGCCACTTTGACGACTTCAAGGCGACGCCACCGGGCTTGCCCCAGTGATTTTTTGACCGCCATTGATTAGACGCTAGC
>CAZDHN010000200.1:0-9675 GCA_964505115.1 uncultured Planctomycetaceae bacterium | reverse complement strand
GTTGCTGCAAGCACTTGACTGAACTGGATGTGCGTTTCGTCAGCCACTTCCGCGTGGGTTTCGTACCTCGACCCACCCTGCGACTCGGCTTGGGCTGCGTCTTTATCGGCCCACGATCCGGCTGATATCGATCAGGTGCAACTGCCGGCCCTCGCCCGTGTGAGGCGAGTCGATCACCACGAAGCGGCCGTCGGGGCTGAACCGCGGATGCGTATCCACCCGCCACTCGCCGCGATACTCGCGCGGCTGGTGGAAGTGACCCAACGGCACGCGGCGACCGGTGGCCACGTGGTAGAGGTACGGATGCTGCAACCGTTTTGGGCTACGGTCGGGGTAGGTGTCGTTGAGTATCCACTCGTTGCCCGGCAGGTAGGAGCAGTGGCCGTTTTGGGGCATTACGTCCTTGCCGACCACCTCGACCGTGCCGCCCTCGCGGTCCTCGAACAGGTAGAACTTGTTGCCGTGCGACTCGTGGTACGACCAGGCCAGGATGTGCGTTGGGTCGCGCCAGATGAAGTGCGACGTATGGCCCGAGGGGTCGATCACCCGAATGTCGGAACCGTCCGGCGCGGCGGTCAGCATCCGCGTGTGAAATCCTCCGCCGTCCAGCGGACGCCAGCGGTGCAGGAACTCGAACCGCGTGCCGTCCGGGTTGACCAGCAGGTGGTTGAAATAGTGTTTCTTCGTCGAGAGGTCGTCGTTTGGATAGGGAATCTTGGCCACGTCGGCCAGCGAGACGATCAACTTCTGCTCGCCCGTTTCCAGATCGACGTGGAAGATGCCCGAGTCGGCCGGGGCCGCCACGTCGGCGTTGGGGTCGGGCAGGCCCACGTAGCCGTAGCCGGGCCGCATGTCGTTGACGCGGCGGAAGTCGGGCGCGACGGCCCAACGGCCGTCGGGACTGACCGAGTAGATCGGATGCGGCACGGTCCGCTTCTTCCGCGTCTTCACATCCAGAATGTGGCAGACGAACCGGTCGCCCTGCCGATCGTTCCAGAGCACTTCGGTTTTCGAGCCCGGCCGCCATTGCAGCATGCAGCCTTGCTGCCAGCACCAAGCGCGACTGGTGCCCAACTCGATCCACTTGTCGTTGTCCTTCAGATCGACCATGCCGACTTTGATAACGTCGTCGGGCTGGGGCGAGCGGTGCTCGAAGTCGACCTCCATGCCCAGCACGTAGCGACCGCTGGGATCGAACTCCAGCTTGTCGTAGTAAGCGAACCAATGATGCTTGGGGCCCCGGGTGATAGTGCGGGCCGGCGGCAGTATTTGTTTGGATTCGGCTGCCGATGCGAGTCGTGGCAGGCTACCGAGAGTTATCGCGCCGGCGGCGGCCGAGCGGAGCAAATCGCGTCGGCTGAGCTTGGCTTGAGACGGATTCATCGTTCATTCCTTTCTTTGGCAAGTTGCCAGTCTGTCCGAAAAGGGTGCCACTGCCGGCTTGCCCAGCAGTGCGAAGCACGGAGCCCGGGAAAACACTGCTGGACAAGCCAGTAGTGGCACCCAAATTGTCAACAACGGACTTTTCCAACGGGTAGTTTGGAGCTTCTCTGCCTATTTGCCGACGATTCCGCTGATGTCGATCATGTGCAACTGGCGGCCTTCGCCCGCCTTGGGGGCGTCGATGATTACGGAGTTGCCGTCGGGGCTTATGCGCGGATGTGTATCCACCCGCCACTCGCCACGGTACTCGCGCGGCAGGTGGAAGTGACCCAGCGGGATCCGCCGGCCGCTGGGTATGTGGTAGAGGAACGGATGCTGCAGCCGGTCGCCGTCGGGGTAGGTGTCGTTAAGGATGTAGTCCTGGTTCGGCAGGTAGGTGCAGTGGCCGTCCTTGTACATCAGGTCGCCGCCGATCGCCTTGATGAATCCGCCCGGCTTGTCCTCGAACAGGCAGAACGCGCCCCGGCGTCCGGCCGCCCAGGACCAGGCGAGAATATGCGTCGGGTCGCGCCAGATGAAGTGCGACGTGCAGCCGGAATGGTCCACCACGCGAATGTCGGAACCGTCCGGCGCGGCCGTGAGCATCCGCGTGCGGCAATCGTTCTTGCCACGCGGTGCCCAGCGGTGCAGGAACTCGAACCGCGTGCCGTCCGGGTTGACCAGCAGGTGGTTGAAATAGTGTTTCTTCGTCGAGAGGTCGTCGTTTGGATAGGGAATCTTGGCCACGTCGGCCAGCGAGACGATCAACTTCTGCTCGCCCGTTTCCAGATCGACGTGGAAGATGCCCGAGTCGGCCGGGGCCGCCACGTCGGCGTTGGGGTCGGGCAGGCCCACGTAGCCGTAGCCGGGCCGCATGTCGTTGATGCGGCGGAAGTCGGGCGCGACGGCCCAACGGCCGTCGGGACTTACCGAGTAGACCGGATGCGGCACGGTCCGCTTCTTTCGCGTCTTGACATCCAGGATGTGGCAGACGAACCGGTCGCCCTGCCGATCGTTCCAAAGCACCTCGGTTTTCGAGCCCGGCCGCCATTGCAGCATGCAGCCCTGCTGCCAGCACCAGGCGCGGCTGGTGCCTAGCTCGATCCACTTGTCGTTATCCTCCAGGTCGACCATGCCGACTTTTATGACGTCGTCGGGCGTGGGCGTGCGGTGCTCGAAGTCGACCTCCATGCTTAAGACGTAGCGGCCGCTGGGATCGAATTCCAGCTTGTCGTAGTAAGCGAACCAATGGTGCTTGGGGCCCCGGGTGATCGTGCGGACCGGCGGCAGCTTTTCTTTGGGCCCGTTTTTCCTGGACTTGGCGGCCGATACGAGTCGTGGTAGGCCGCAGGCAACCGCGCCGGCGGCGGCCGAGCGGAGCAAGCGGCGTCGGGTCAGTTTGATTTGGGAAATGCTCACGACAGTCTCCTGTATGTATGGGCTCCTGGCTGTACGGGACCAGTTCGGGCGGTTAGAATCGTCAGTGAGTCGTTATTGTACACATGCGGCCAAGCGGATGCCAACCACGGCCCAGGTCAACACGCCACAACCAAAGGAGCCCACGCGATGCCGGAACCCTCGCCGAGTCGGCGCCGGGCGCTATTGGAAAAGCACCGCTGGCTGGTCTATCTGCTGCCATTCATCGTGTTCATGCTGGTCGGCTCTTTCGAGCCCCCGCCGCTTGGGCAGGGCAATCCGGACGGCCTGCTGCCGAGAATTCCCTACGAATACTACCCGATCGTCTACACGCTCAAGATCATCCTGACCGTGGCGGCCGTGATCTTCGTGTTGCCCGGCTACCGGGAGTTTCCTTTCCGCGTCAGCCCGCTGGCGGTGGTGGTGGGCGTGGTGGGCGTGGTGATTTGGGTGGGGCTCTGCTCGTTGCAGTTGGAGATCAAGCTGCTGGGCTCGCTGGGTATCGACAAGCTGCTGGGTCTCGGCGCGCGCAGCGCGTACAACCCGTTCGAGGAGATGCAGGCCCGGCCCGCCTGGTGTGCTTGGGCATTCTTGACGGTTCGCTTTTTCGGACTCGTCGTGGTGGTGGCGGTGATCGAGGAGTTCTTCCTCCGCGGCTTCGTGATGCGCTACGTGATGGAGCCCGACTGGTGGACGGTGCCCTTTGGAAAGGTGAACGCAGCGGCCATTTGCTTGGGCACGCTAATCCCCGTGCTGATGCACCCGGCCGAACTGCTGGCCGCCGCCGTCTGGTTCAGCATGATCACGCTACTGATGATCAAGACCAAAAACATCTGGGACTGCGTCGTCGCCCACGCCGTAACCAACCTGCTCCTGGGCCTCTACGTGGTGACCAGCGGCGAGTGGCATTTGATGTAGAGGACATGCGTATCCGAACCCCCGGCGTCACCAACCCCGATCGGGTGTCTTGCCTTGACCGGACGGTGCCCGACGCGATAGAATTCGGTGGGTACGGGTCGATAATCGGGTTCGTCCCAGGCGAGCGGATAGCAGGTTTTCTGACACGGTAGGCTGTGGCGCGTTCGATCGGGGACATCCGTAGGGAGTAGCGGCAATGCCGACAATCTCGATGTTTTATGGCATTATTGTATCCATGTATTTCATGGACGACAAACAGCATCACCGTCCGCACATCCACGTGAAATATCAGGAACATGAAGCCGTGGTGTCCATCCCGGACGGAGACTTGATCGAGGGTGGAATCCCCAGGCCGAAGATGAAACTCCTGCAAGCCTGGATCGAGTTACACAAAGATGAACTCGTCGCCGACTGGGAGCTTGCCGTGTCGGGCCAGCATCCGTACAAAATCGAACCCTTGAGATGAGCCATGAATCCCAGAGTGTCGGAAGTGACGGCAACCGATGACTACGAGTTGCGACTCGTTTTCACAAACGGCGAGCAGGGCACATACGATTGCACTCATCTGCTTGATTTCGGCGTCTTTCGCGAGTTGAAGGACATCGAGTACTTCAAGCAGGCAAGGCCCTGCAATGGCGCCGTGGCCTGGCCGCATGAACAAGACATCTGCCCGGATACGCTCTACTTGGCTTCGCGGAAGGGGCACGCCCGAGCTACTTGAATCCGTGCCGTCCCTATACTGGACAAGCCGACAGCGGCAGCCGGCGCGATCGTTGCTTCGCCTGCTTCGCCATGTTACAATCGGCGGTTCGTATTGTGATCAGTGGCCCCAGGTTCTTTTAGGAGGTTCCGACGATGTACGGCCGAATGTCTCTGGCGGTTGCTTTACTTGCCACTACCGTACTAATGCTGTTTAACAGCGGCCAGGCCGCCGCGGAGGGAAAGATGACACGCTACGTTCGTTTTCAGGCCGATGATACGGTCGCCTATGGAATTGTCGAAGATGACACGGTCCGGCAGCTCGACGGAGACCTCTTCGGCCAGTGGAAACCGACCGACAAAACACACAAGCTGGCCGACGTCAAGCTGCTGGTGCCCTCGGCCAACCCCAGCAAGGTTCTGGCCATTGCGGGCAACTACAAGAGCCACACGGCGGGCCACGACTGGAAACGCAAGGATCCGGAGCCCTTCTTCAAGGTGCCCTCCTGCCTGATTGCCGCCGGCGAGAAAATCGTCATACCCAAGGGAGCGACCAACATACATTTCGAGGCCGAGTTGGTCATCGTCATCGGTAAACGGGCGAAGAACGTGCCGGGCGACAAGGCGCTCGATTATGTGCTGGGCATAACCTGCGGAAACGATGTCAGCGCCCGCGATTGGCAGAAGAACGACGTCCAGTGGTGGCGAGCCAAGGGCTCCGATACCTTCGGTCCCTGCGGGCCCAGCATCATCTCGGGCATCGACTACAACGACCTGCAACTTGAGCTACGCGTCAACGGCCAGGTGAAGCAAAAGGAACGCACCAACAATATGGAGCACGATGTCGGCGACATCGTCGCCTGGATCAGCCAATTCGTGACCTTGGAGCCGGGCGACCTGATCTACACGGGCACGCCCGGCAAAACGTCGGAAATCGTACCCGGCGACGTGGTCGAGGTCGAGTTGAGCAAAGTTGGCGTGCTCCGCAACCCGGTCACCGCGGCCGAATAGCCGTTCACGGGGGACTGTCCCAATTTTCGCGGCGCGTTTGACTTGGCTTACGGAACAACCCCGTTTCGCCGGGAAAATGGGACTGTCCCCTTCGCGCCACGGAAGGGGACAGGTCCATGTTTTCGGCCAACGCTGGACGAGAGAAAACGCTGGACGAGAGAATACGTCAATTGGCCGAAAAATGGGCCAGTCCCCAACTGGTCACCGCGGAAGAATAATGCGGTAGACGCTGAAGTCGTCGTTGGCAAACAGCCGCTCGAACCGCTCGGAGTTTCGGCCCACGAATTCGCGGAGGAACGCCAAGTAGTCGGGCTCGGCCGAGCGGAGGAAGGCGTCGTCGTTCTCGACCACGATGACGTACTTCGCCTCGATCCGGTCCAAGTACTCCCAGACCCGATCGTCCGACGTTTGCGGATAGGCGGCGCCTCGGCAGGAGCCGTATAGGGCTATCACCCGTGGCTTGACGAACACCACCACGTCGTCGCGGTCGGCCGTCTGGTCGATGAACTTGAAGAGTTCGACCGACTCGGTCTTCTCGATGCCCTCCTTCATCGGGCCGTAATCGATGCTGCTGTAATGCGCGGCGTAGGAGACGACGGCCGCCAGCACGATGGCCGCGAACAGACCCTTGGCCAATCGCTCGCGCCGGGCGATCCAGGGGTGCGACAGGCCGCGCAAAGCGTAGAAAACCCATAGCGGAATGACGGGCAGCAGGAATCGCTCGCCCTGGTAGCAGGGCCAGAGAAAGATGAAGGCGGTGTAAATCGCGAAGAACACTTCCGGGAACGTGATCTTGCGTCGCACCGTGTCGACGTAGCCCAGCACGGCCAGACCGGTCACGCCCAGGAAGATGGCACCGGCTGGCGACTGGAAGTAACCGTTGCGCCAGAACGCCGCCATGCGGGTCAGGTAATCAACGGCGTTGCCCGGGAGGACGCCGAAGCCGATCCGCAGATGATCGGCGTAGCTGCCGCCGCTGTGCAGCGTCATCGATTGCAGCAGCAGCAGACCGCCAAAGATGCCCAAGGCCAGCACCGCATCGCGGCTTACCCGCCGCGAGTGGAGCCAGTCGCGCAGCAGGAGCGTCGGGGCCAGCAGAACGCCTATCGTGCGGGTGGCGAAGGCCAGATACATCACCAGACCCGAGGCGAGCAGGCAAATCATCTTCCGCCGCGCGGAACTGTTGTCGGCGTAAGCCGTCTCGACCAGCAAAATCACCAGGTAGACCAGTGCCAGGAAGGGTATGTCGGAGTTGATCACGCCGGTCAGGTCGACGAAGAAATGGTTGAAACCCACCAGGGCCACCAGTGCGATCAGTTCGGTGGGCGTCAACTGACGGCGGAAGCAGAGCGCCAGCACCGCCAAAAACACCAGGAAGGAGCCGACCATCATCCATTTCATGGCCGCGAGGTCCAATCCGTAACACCAATAGACGGGCGCCAACATTACCGGGCAACCCGGCGGATAGGTGCGCGGCCCGATGCCCGGGAATTCGACCGTGCCGTTATAGATGTATCCCGTTTCGGCGAACGGTACGCCCTCGACGAGGTTTCGGGCGTGGAGGACGTACATGGCGAAATCGCCACCCCAGATGTGTCCCGACTGATGCACGCAAAGGTGAAACACGCCAGCCAACACAATCAGCAGCGCGATTATCAGCCAGAGGTTCTTATTGATGTTCATGGTTGGTGTTGTTGATGTTCGAGGGTGGCCGACGGCCGCTTATAGTGACTTATTCGACCGGCCGGAAGTGATTCACCGGTAGCTGGATTCGCAAGAATTCAGCCGCAATGCAGAGAACCGAATTCTTGCGAATCCGGCTACGAAGACTGAACCGAATTCTTGCGAATCCGGCTACGAAGACTGCTGGTAAGCGGTTTTCCGCCGGTCGCCTTACCGAAATAGTAGCTTCTCGCCTGGAATTGGGCAGGGGCACCGGCCGGTTGGTCTGCGGCCAGATGCCGGGGAATGCTATACTGTTGCACCGAGTTGACTGGTCCTGTCGGTATTGAGGATTAGCGGATGCCGCCGTTTGATTGGCACATGATGTTGACGCTGGGTCTGCTGATGGCGGCCGCGCTTGTGGCGGGCGGCTTGGGTGAGTTTCTACGATTGCCCAAAGTGACCTCCTACCTGCTGGTGGGCATGGTGCTGGGACCGTCGGTGCTGAACTGGGTTCCCCCAACACACGTCGAGATGATGGAGCCGCTCACCCAGTTGGCCATCGCCCTGGTGCTGTTCAATCTGGGCTGCCACTTCCCCATGGCCCGCCTGCGACGCATCTTTGGCCGTGCCGTGCGGCTTTCGGCCGGCGAATTGGCCATGACGTTCCTGCTGGTCGCCGTGGGGTTGATGATTCTGGGCGAAAGCTGGCCGGCCGCGCTGTTGTTGGGCGCCCTGGCGTTGGCCACCGCCCCGGCCACAACGATCCTCGTGCTTAAGGAGACGGAATCGGAAGGACCTGTCACCGAATATCTGCACGCGCTGGTGGCACTTAACAACCTGGCTTCGATTGTGCTGTTCGAATTGCTCTTCGTGGCCATCCACTTGACCACCGGCTAGCTGACCATGCCAGCCGCGGTGGAACTGAGGCTCCTGGCCCAAGATCTGGCCGGCTCGGTGGCCGTCGGAGTGGTGGCCGGGTTGACGCTGAGTTTCAGCTACGTGCTCTTGGCCGAAAGCCGCCGGTTGGTATGGCTGGTGGCCGTCGTCATTTTGGTGCTGGGGGTCTGCGACACGCTGGGTATTCCCTACCTGCTAACCTTCCTGGCGATGGGCGCTACCGTGGCCAACTCGTCCTACCACGGCCGACAGATCGTGGCCGAGTTGGATCGACTTACCGGACTCCTCTGCGTCGTCTTCTTCGTCACCCACGGAGCCGAATTGCAACTCGGCACTCTGGTCGAAGCCGGCATGATCGGCATCGGCTACATCGTGCTTCGCTTCTGCGGCAAGTACTTCGGGGTCCGCATGGCCGCCCGACGCGGCAAAATGGAACCGGTCGTGCAAGCCTGGTTGGGACCGGGTCTGATGGCTCAGGCAGGCGCGGCGATCGCGCTGTCGGCCATCGCCGCCCAGCGCGACCCGGAATTGGGTAAGCACCTGCAAACGATCGTCCTGGGAACGGTCGTCGTGTTCGAGATAGTCGGCCCCTTGTTGACCCGGCAATCGGTGTTGCGCGCCGGCGAGGTTCCCCTGGCACACGCCATCCGCCACGTCAGCACCGGGCCGCTGGACCAACTGCGAACCGTCTGGAATCGGCTCCTGCTGGCGGTCGGCCGCGATCCGTGGGGCGGTCGGCCCGCAACCGAACTGACCGTCAATGAACTGATGCGGAAGAACATAACGGGCGTTTTGCAGTCGGCCACCTTCGACGAGGTGGTGGCCACGATCGAGCACAGCCACGACAACACCTACCCTGTCGTTAACGACAAGGCCGAATTGGTCGGCGTGATTCGCTACCGCGATTTGAGCTACGCCCTGTTCGATCAGGCGCTAGGTTCGCTGGTTCGGGCGGCCGACGTCACCAGCCGCTCCCGCCGCGTACTCTATCCCGACGACCCCGTCGCCAAGGCTTGTACAATGTTCCAGGTCGGTAAAGACGACTGCATTCCGGTGGTCACGCGCGAGGAGCCCAATCGGCTTTTGGGCGTCGTGCGGCACCGCGACGTGCTGCGGATGCTGATTCGAGGGCAGATCAGCACCGGCTGAGGCCACTCCCCCTGCCCCTACTTCTTGACAGGGCCCTACTTGACAGGACCCGTTCTGTATCCGAGAAACAGTCAGAGGGTTGCCCGTCTTCTAGCCGTTCCATCCACTCAAAGGGGAGATCTGCAATGGCTACGTTCCTAATGTTCGGCAAGTACACGACCGAGTCGCTCAAGGGGATGAGCGCTCCGCGGACAGAGCAGGCGCTCGATCTGGTTAAGCAGTTTGACGGCGAAGTCAAGGCTATCTACGCGACGCTAGGGCCGACAGACCTGATGTGCATCGCCGACTTCCCGGACGTGGGCCAAGTAATTAAAGCCTCGGTTGCACTCACCAAGCTCACCGGAATTGCCTTCTCCACCCAACCGGCCGTCTCGGTCGAAGAGTTCGACAAGCTGGTGAGCGAGGTCTAGCCCGCATTTCTCACCAGCCATCTACTGCGAGGCCGGAAGTCCAGCCGTGGCTGCGTCGTGCGGCACGATTCATCCTCAACGTATTCAC
>CAZDHN010000199.1:0-9675 GCA_964505115.1 uncultured Planctomycetaceae bacterium | reverse complement strand
TCGATAATACTCCTGGATTAGCCGGATCACCTTGAGGTGCTCTTCAGTCAATTCGATCCCTTCGCGCTCGGCCAGGGCCCGAGCTACCTCCTCCGACCACTGGCCGAAGTCCTTGAGGTATCCCGCTTCGTCGAGTTCAACGCTGCCATTTGCGAGTTCGAGAATGCTCATTTTAGCTCCTCACGCTATCAGGTTGAGTCGGCTCCTCTGGCCGGGCTCCTTTGGGTTCACTGATCGTCGAACACCAGGGCATTAGCCAGCAAGGCCCAGAGGTGGATCGCCTTCCAGGGTCGCTTGTAGTGCTTGGCGAGGTCATCAATGGCGTCGAAGCAGTTCACGCAGGGCGTACACACGAGATCTGCTTCCGTGGTGTCAATCTGCTCCACCTTAACGTTTCCGTAGTGAAATCGTG
Source organism: uncultured Planctomycetaceae bacterium (assembly GCA_964505115.1). Lineage (GTDB taxonomy): Bacteria > Planctomycetota > Planctomycetia > Pirellulales > Thermoguttaceae > CAZDHN01. The sequence goes on along the minus strand of CAZDHN010000199.1, from coordinate 9,263 downwards.
CCTTGGCGAAACCCGAGATCAGCGCGCCGCCGCCGCCAGAGCAGCAGTAGCTGTACTCCCGGTTAGGCCACATCTCAACGAAGTTGGGGCAAACCCTCTCGAGCACGTAGCGGCTGTCCTCCATCACATCTGGGAAGCCGTCCATCAAGGCCTTGCGTCCGGCGTTGCAGGGATCGTGCAAGGTTACCCGCTGGGGGTTGCGAGAAGGGTCCAGCTTGAACCGCCCTTCGCGCATCCACTGGGCGTAAAGGTTCACTTTGTGAACGACCTCGAACTTGGGCTTGATACCGAACTTCTTGTAGCCGGCCATCGTGGCATAGTATCCGTGGCCGCACTCGGTATAGGCCATGTACTTGCAGCCCAACTCCTCCACCCGCTTGACCTGCTGCCGCAACGTGTATTCCCATGTATCCAGGTCCCCCGAGAACATGGCGTAGTTCGTGCCCTCCCACCAGATGGAAGGCATGGTCCAACTGACGCCCGCCGCGTGAAACACCTTATAGATGCACTGCAACTCCATGGGATAGTATTGAGGCAGCTTGGAATTTATGGTGATGAAGTAGTCGGCCCCCTCCTGGTCGATGGGAAAGTCCAGGGTCGGTATGTCATCCTGGACCTCCTCTTTCATCCAGTCGAGCGTCTCGATCCACTCATCGGTGGGAATCTGCATGTTGTTGCCCTTGGTCCGATGGAGATCGGCCGTGTCCTGGCTGCCGCCGGGCACCTGATCCCGTGGCCGCATGGACCGGGCTCGCGTGATCAGGTTACCGATCTTGACACCCATGGGGCAGACCAACGAACAGCGCTCGCATACCGTGCATTGATAGATGAAATCGGAGTCAATTACCTCTTGCTCCATTCCCAGCAGGACCTTTCGGACCAACCGTCGCGGGTCCCACTCCGAGTAGCCGTGAAGCGGACACACGCTCAGGCACTTGGCGCAACCCATACAGTAGTTGAGGTCCGCCTGCCAGCTACTCTCTTCCATCACCGCATCGCGCAACGGTGTCTTCTCAAGCTCATCGAGTTGGATCATGCGACTTTCGATGGGCGGTGTATTCTCAATCTCATCGAGTGGGATCATGTGGCTTTCGATGGACATCTTGCTCCCTTGTCGTGTTTATTCTTCGATTCGGCCGGCGGGCATGCTCTCGGAGGCCTCCGCCAGCAGATGCGCCAACCTGTGGGGTTCGTTGGCCGCCATGGTATGGAACCGCACTCTCTCACCCTCTACACCCACGGATTGAAGGGCTCCGCAAACCTTATCGATTCTTTTCCGGCTGAGATCCGAACCCCACAGCGACCGGCAGTTATCGTGGTGACAGCCGAGCACCAGAACGCCGCGAGCGCCTTGTGCCATGGTATCCAGGACGATCTGGTCACCCACCAGACCCGCGCAAGGAACATCGACCAAGAGCACGTCGGCGGGAAGCGTTAGCCCCATCTGTCCGGCGGCGTCGGCCGCGGGCACGGCCGATTGCCGGCAGGCAAAGGCGATGATCGGTCGGCGGCCGAGGAGTTCCCGGGTGGCCACCTGAAGCGTGTCGTGCATTTGGCGGAAGCGCAGACTTCCGTGTTCCAGAGCCCGCCCGGGACATACCGCCGTACAGATGCCACACTGCCAACAGGCGGCGTCCAGGATGTCCATGCGGTGCTGGGACGTGTTTGGCTGGATGGCCCCGTGAGGACATGCTCGGTAGCAGGTCAGGCAGGCGGCGCATTTGTCGGCATCGACAACCACTTTCTCCACGGGGACCCGGATCGTTTTGCTCTCTGGAAGCAACGCCATCAGGTCGGCGAGCACTGCCCGGGCCTCCAGGCCCGCCTCTTCAGGATCACATTCGTCGTGGCAACCCCCCACGAAGTAAACGCCACGGCGCGCCGACCCCACCGGCCGATGTCGAACGTTGCCGGGTTGCAGGTATCCCTGTAAGTCGAGCGGCTGGCGCAGCATTGCCGCGAGTCGGACATGGGACTCCGGTGGCCGCACCTTCGCCGGAACCACCAAGCGGTCTACTGGAAACTCCAGTGTCCCATCGGGCAGGACCGCGTCAGTCACGGTTACCCGAAGGCCGCCGCCCACCACGCTGAAACGTGGCGCGGTGTTGTACCGGATCACGGTGACTCCGGCAGCGCGGGCGTCATCGTAAAGCAACTGGCCGCCGTGACCATACACCGGGATTTGACGAAACAGCAGTGTAGGCTTGCCGCCGCGGCGGGCGTGTTCAAGAGCCGAGCCGAGCGCGGCCTGGCCGGCGCAACGTCGGTCGAGGCCGTGCCGATCGAGCAAGATGCAGGCAGCCTGGCCATCCAGCCCTCCATCCGCGACACCTGCTCCATATTCCCGCAGACTCAACACCCGCTCGGAATCAATAGGTGTCTCTTCGAAGTCGAGCGGGGCGGTTTCGGCGTCGACGGCCACAACGAATGCGCCCACCCGGAGGAAGGCGCGTTTCTCCGAAGTACCCACGCGGAGCCGAAAGTCTCCGATGTGTCCCTCCACTTGCTCGATGGACGCGTCCGCGACCACCCGCACGTTCGCGTGCGAAGTGACCCGCGCCATCAGTTCTTCCGAGATTGGATAGAAACAGCCGTCCGACTCACCAGTTTGGAGCAGGACGACGGGGAAGCCCGCATCCAGCAGTACGGAGGCCATCCTAAAGGCCGCGTGGTTGTTTCCGGCCACTGCGACGGTACGCTCCGCCGGAATGCTCGTCATGGTGCACGGCTCGGCGCCCCGAGCTCGGGCGATCGCCATCTCGAGCAGGCGCCGTGTCTTGGCGGTGCGGGCTTGTTCGTCCTTCTCCACCCACGCGCAGTGCTCACGAATCGCAGCCCAAGTGACCGGCACCCGAGGCTGTCCGTTTTTACCTTCAATCCACTCCGGCAGCAAACCCACCGCGGCCGAGGGACCGCAGACCACCACGCGGTTGAGGCCTTCCTCCCGGCACAACTGGCTAATGCGCGCGGGCGCATCTCGCCCCGTCCAGGATGTTGCCTGGAAAACTGCTATCTCGTCCGGACCGCCCAAAGGCAATTCAAAACCTTCGGGCGGCAAGGAGGCGGCAACGACGGGATCGCCGGTTTCTATCAACACTCCAACACGCGAGTTGGCATCCATGGCTATCCCACCCTTTCCTTCACGTTAACGTTACCTTCCAGGGGAGTCTGGCTGCTCGTTTGTTGGCGTTTGTTCTCGTCCAACTGTTGCGCCAACAGACCGGCAACGGCCATGGCTTGCTTACGGGATCCCTGGATGTCAGCAGGACCGCTACAGGCACCGGCCAGATAGACGCCAGGGCGAGACGTTTCGAGCCGTGCATCGGGGCCGGCCCCGGCAAAGTAACCGAACTCGTTCAACTCCACGCCTATCGCCTGGGCCAAGGAACGATGTGAATCGGTGGGCATCAGACCGATGGCCAAAACCACGCGATCAAACTCGATCGCCTCGGTGCGATCCGCGCCTGGCGCGACACTGTAAACCCGCAGCGCGCCCTCCGTCAGGCCGGGGGAGACTTCGGCGGGCACACCCTGAATGAAGCGCACCTCGTCGCGAGCCCGATCGTAGAACACTCCGAACTCCTTGCTCATGATTTGCAGGTCGATGTAGAACACCGTTGCTTCCACGGCGGGACACAGATACTTCAGGCGTTGGATCAGTCGGATCGTCGAGCGGCAGCAAAACTGGGAGCAGTACTCCCGCCCGGACTGCCGGTCGCGCGAGCCCACGCACTGGATGAAGGCAACCCGAAGCGGAGTGTCGCCGTCCGGCGCGAAACGCGCCAGATCGTCCTCGCGTAAGATGTGGTCCAGATCCTGCGTGGTGATGACCCCGTCGAATCGCCCGTATCCAAGCAGCGGGCTATCGGACGGATCGTAGGGCTCGAACCCCGTGGCTAATACCACGGCTTGACAGGGGACGGCGCGGCGTTGCCCAAGCATCCACTCCCGCCAAGGCGGACGCGTATTTTCAGCAGGCGGATTCTCGGAAGCGGGTTCAAGCGTGACGCGCAGCGCACCGGCTTCCCCCTCACACTCAGCAAGTTGAGCGTTCAGGAGGACTTCGATTCTCGGGTGCGACGAAATCCGGGAGATCTGGTCCTGAATGAGGCAGGCCGAACACCGAGCACACTCCTCGGTTGCCATGCAGGCCCAATTGGCCGCATGACCTCCCAAGCGGTGGTCTCGCTCCACCAGCGTGACTTCCATGCCGAGGTCGGCGATTGCACCAGCGACGGTCATGCCGGCAATGCCGCCACCAACGACGATTACGTTTGACGGGTTGTCTATCACGGCTCGCGTTATCCTCCTCGCATAAGCATGTTGTTCCACTTGTCGGTGGGTTGCTTTGTGGCAGTACACGCTCTGCTTCACCAGAGAGATACTTGCAAGAACCGTGCCGGGCGTCTTTGACCGCGGCGAGGACCAAGCTCGGCCGCCCTTCAGAAAGGATGCAGCACCGCCCTTACACGGATCCAACAGCGGAAAATGAGCCTGTCAGCTTCTCTTATAGCAACGGGCTTCGCTGCCGACGACTCTCGGATCGAGGACGTAATCGTGTTGCAAATAATGCAACGCAACGTTGCGTGCAACGCATCGTGCGACACGCGTGCGACCATACCGGCCGGCCACCGAGCCATTTCTTGCCTCATTTGCGGGCATTAAAGGATATGGCTCGGCAGTTGCACAGTCATGAACTGACGAGAGCATATCATGATAGCAGCAATACCACTCTACGGGAACCGAATATCACCGCGCTTCGGGTATTCGCGCGCGATGCTTCTGGTCGACATCGTTGACGGCCAAGCGGCGGAGCAGCGTATCGTCAACACGGAGCTAGGTAGCGATGCCGAGTGGCTGGACCGATTGGTCGCCCTTGGGGTGGACGTCTTCGTTTGCGGGGCCGCGAATGCCGGCTTCCTTGAAGAGGCAGAACGTCTCGGCATACGTGTCATTCCGGATGTCGCCGGGGACATCGACCAGATTCTGGCCGGGATGGCCAGCGGGGACCTCCAGCCCGGCTACGGGACGTACGGTGGACCCTCGGGAACATCGCCGGCCGAGGCCATGGATTGTCTGCGATGCCGGGATCGGGTTTGCCTGGAAGGGCAGCTTTGTCCGGGTCTACTTCCGGATCTGCACTGTGGTGAGCCCGGCCCTGACGAAGAGGGGTTGCTGGAGGTCGCCACCGACATTACCTGCGAGACCGAGCGAAGGCTGTGCCGTGTCGCGGAGTTTGTTCATTTCTGTCAAGGAATGGGCTATCAACACGTGGGGATCGCGTTCTGCGTCGAGCTGTATCGGGAGACGCAGATCCTGGCGCACTTGTTCCGGCGTTTCCTTCGCGTCACGCCGGTATGCTGCAAGATCGGCGGGCGGCGTATTTCAGAGGAGGAGGTCCCTTCGCGCCCTTGCCACGTTGCCTGTAACCCGATAGGTCAGGCCGCGGAATTGAACCGCCGTAAAACGGAAATCAACGCAATCGTCGGTCTGTGCATCGGGTGTGATCTTGTCTTCACGCAGCACAGCAGCGCCCCGGTGACAACGCTATTTGTGAAGGACCGTTCGTTGGCGAACAATCCCGTGGGTGCCCTGTATTCCAACTACTACCTGACGGAGCTTGCGGACGTGCCTCGTTCCACAAAGGCTTCGTCGTCTCACTCAATACAACAAGGAGTTCAACCGTGACCAGTATCGCTGTAAAGGACATCGGGTTTTGTGCCCACTTCTCCCGCCAGGGGGACTGGGCCTTCGAGTTCGCTCTTTCTCTGGCTAGGCGGCTGGAACACCGACTCAACATCTTTTACTTCCCGCAACTGGACTCGTCCACCTCAAATCGGCCGGCGGACAGGTTGGATGAGAATGAGCTTATTGCCATGGACCGCATGGTTCGAGAGTACTACGACGAAAAGCTGGGGGACTTCGTGGAGGTCGGGTTCCGCGTCTGCGAGGATTTCGTCGCCAACGAATTGCGCCGTTGCCTGTTCCGCCGGGAATACCAGGTAATGGTATTGGGGTGTCACGAGTATGGAGCGACGTTCGGTGGCGGCACTATCGAGGAGTTCGCGTATCGGTTCAACGGCCCCGTCGTGCTGGTTGGACCGGAGCGGCCGGACCAGTTCTACCTCAATCCGCCGGCCCGGGTCGTCAGTTGGCAACTTGGCCTCTCGGATAACGATTGGATGCCTGTTGTACCGCCTGCCGAGGTCGGAACCCCGTGATGAATCCAACGGGTGAATTCGATCGCAAATTGGCTGACTGGGAAGACGGCGCTGCCGGATTCCCCACGATCCCCTGGCCGCGTGAGCCCGATTGCCCTAGAATGATACGTGGAAACGGTACTGTCGCGCGACGGAGCGCCCCTGCTCTGTCTGCCATTGCCGGTCGGGAAGCTGAAGGCGAAGCCGTTGGTCGCCTTGCCGCTTGCGCCCACCAGGATGGGACGAGGAACACCATGGAAGCAAGCACCCGCAAAATCGCGGGCATCATTTTTGACAGCATCACGGAAGGTGTCTTCACCACCGATCCCGACTGCCGTATCACCGCATTCAACCACGCCGCCGAGAAGATTACGGGGTTCACGCGGGAGCAAGCGGTTGGCCGGTACTGTTTCGACATCTTCCGCACCGAGATCTGCCAATCCCGCTGCGCCCTGCGCCACACGCTGGCGAACGGCAAACCAATCTCGAGCGATTGCGTCACCATCATCACTCGCAACGGCCGACCACTTCCCATCAGCGTCAGCACCACGATTCTGCGGGATAAGCTTGGCGAAGTCGTCGGAGCCGTGGAGTTTTTTCGCGACCTCTCCGTGGAAGAGCAATTGCGGGAACGGCTTAACCGGATGGACGCCTTTGCCAACCTGCGGAGCAACAACGAGCGGATGCAGCGCATGCTGGATTTGCTGCCGGAAGTGGCCACGGCCGAGTGCAACGTTCTCATTCATGGCCCCAGCGGCACCGGCAAGGAACTGATTGCCCAAGCGATTCACAACCTCAGTCCGCGGCGACATGGGCCGTACGTCCGAGTGAACTGCGCCGCACTCCCACAGACGCTGCTGGAGTCCGAGTTGTTCGGCTACGTAAAGGGGGCCTTCACGGACGCCAAGCACGACAAGCTCGGACAGTTTCAGGTCGCCTCCGGAGGCACGCTCCTGCTGGACGAGATCGCCGAGATGCCACTGGCCATCCAGGTCAAACTCCTGCGCGTGCTAAACAACGGCGAGTTCCAACCGTTGGGCTCGACGCAGATACAGCACACCGACGCCCGGATCCTCACGTCCACGAACCGCAACATCGAAGCCATGGTGGAGGAGGACACCTTTCGAGAAGACCTCTATTACCGCATCAACGTGGTCAACCTTGAGGTCCCGCCCCTTCGCGAAAGGCTGGAAGACCTACCCCGGCTGGTCAATCACTTCATCGAGCAGTTCCGAGGGAGGCGACAAAAGCCTATTGCCCGCGTCTCCGACGACGTGATGGCGTTGCTGCGGCGATACGATTGGCCGGGTAACATCCGCGAACTCGAGAACGCCATCGAGCACGCCTTCGTCATTTGCCGTGGTGACGTCATCCAGCGCGAACACTTGCCGGAAAGAATCGCCACGAAAGTACGTAAACACAAGAGGTCGCTGACACAATTCGGCGATTCCTCACCCGAAGCCGTGATCCGAGAATGCCTCGCCCGCAACGACGGAGACCGGAACAAGGTGGCCCGCGAACTCGGTATGCACAGATCAACCCTGTGGCGGAAGATGCGTCAGTACGACATCTGTATCCCCTGAAATCCGCCGCCGGCCGATTTCGACCTTCTTCTGGCGGGTAGGGAGGACGACGTCGATCAGGCTGATTCTGCCCAACTCCTCGAATATCCGACGGGGCTCGTCGCCCGGGCCGCCGCCCGGAGACCCGGGAGCCTCTTCCGCTTGCGTCCCATTGCTATCCTCCCTTTTCCCCGCACCAGCGGTCGGGTGTGTTGACCCGCGGCCGCCGGCCATCGATACTGAAGCCCTGGCCCGACTGTACGAGTCTGACGATCAGAATACCACCAAGTTTAACGGAGGCTTCCCGATGCAACTCCAATCCGGTAGATTCCAACATGCCCCCTCTCGTTTGCTAGGTTTATTGCCAGATGGAATAGCTACACTCATACTGACTGGCCTTGCCCTGTGCGCGTCGCTAGCCACCCGACAATGCGAGGCAAAACCAAAGGCTGACCGTGCACCAAACATCCTACTGATACTCACCGACGATAAGTAGCAGCACTCTGCCGGGAAACGCCCGGAATACCCGAACTATACGGGAAAAATGGCAGTTTTCGTGACATCTGCGAATCACCGAGAATCACTTCAAATTGGGGCAAATTCAGGGCAATTAACTACACTCTGCTACACAGACGATGCGGAAGAGGGCTGTCTTCAGACTCCCGATCCGTGCAGCGGGCGCGGTGGTCCAGCGACTTCCGATAGACCTTTGGGTGGCGGTAAACGGTGCGTTGTCCATCCGGTAGGGCTGCAAAAAATCGCAGGATCACCACACCGGACTGCGGCGAATTGCTCTTCACGCGCCAAGCCAAGCTGCGGGTGATCCAACAGGCTAAACTGCTCCCGCATCAAGTTGTCCTCAAGCCACTTGGTCCCGTTCAGCCACTCAACTACTCCCATGCCGACAGTATCGAAAAACTGGTTCCCTGGGCGCTGGTCTGAACATGCTGCTGTCGCCTCAGATAGCGCTCCGTCAGACGTGGCACATGTCCAGAAGCGAAGCTGAACCAGTCCAATACGTCGAGCGTGCCCTTGGCGTCACTCGGTCCGACAGCCAGGCCCTCCAGGGGTCCGCCGGGCGGTACGGCACGCAGGCCGGCCAACAACGCATAGGTTAGTACACCGTGGCCGAGCTGTTCGATCTCCTGGGCCTCCTGCCCGGCCGCCGATGCGGCGATCGTGAACACGCCTTGCCGCTGGCCAAGCTTTTCAATGGCTCCACGGAAGCCGAATGGGCCCTCGCCTTGTCGACTGATCTTCAAAGCACCGCCCGAGGCACATGTGTCGAATATGAGGATTCGCTTTCGCGCCGACACCTTCGAGACGATGTCTGCCAGGACGTCGGCCGGTAGGCCTTGCTGCCGAATATCCTCCTCAATGCTGTTCTTCTGGCGGTGGAAGTCGTGCGGGATCAGGTAGTAACGCTGCCCGACCATCCGGCCGTGGCCAGCGATTTTCTGGACTGGATTTATTTTCCTGCAAGGGGATTTCAGTGGCAATC
>CAZDHN010000198.1:0-9728 GCA_964505115.1 uncultured Planctomycetaceae bacterium | reverse complement strand
TTTGCTGTCTGAACCAGCGCTTCCAGGACTCCACGCGGTCGGCCGTGTTGGCGGGGGGTTGGTCGGGCGCTTTGACGGCCTCCGGTCCGGCCACCTTGGGTAGATTCGCCAGGGCGGCGCGACGCACGTCGTCGCGATCGTCCAACATGCGGATTAGCGTGGGAACAAACGCCGGCTCGGCCAGATCGCCCATCGCCCGGGCCGTGCGGCGACGGACTATGGCGTCCGGGCTATACGCCAGCCGTTCCAGGGCGGCGACGCCCGACCGCTCGCCGAGCCGAACCAGCGCTACGGCCGCCGCTACTCGCAGCAATTGATCGTTATCGGCCAATAGTTGCCTGATCGGTTCGGTGTCGTCGAGCCGGCCGGCGGCACCCAGGGCCACGACGGCCGCCTCCACGACCGGGTTGCTAGGGTCTTCCAGCGCGGGCAACAGCACGGCAGCGTGACGCGGGTCGGGGTGCGCGGCCAGATGGTCACACGCCCGGCGGCGAATCTCGGGCGATGAGTGGCCGATTGCCGTATAGGCCAGCCGGCTCGCCGGATCGGTCGGGTCGGTCGCCACCGCCTCCAGCACGCTCTTCCAAACCAGTTGGTCCGTCTCGCGGACCATCAAGCGGGCCAAACGCTCGACGGCCAGGCGGCACAAAGTTCGTTCGGCAGTCAGGGTTGCCAGTTCGGCGGCCGCCCGGCGGCGGGCCAAGGCGTCGTCGCTGGCAAGGCGAGTCAGCGCGGCGAATGCCGGATCCCGGCCAGACAGCACTTCTTGATAGACTGCCTCGGGAAGGGGCCGCTTGTGGACCAAGGCGAGCTGTTCCAACGCCCTGGTCAGATCGGGTCCGAATGCGCGGAGTGCCTCGACGGCTTGCCGCTGCTCCGCTTCGCTGGCGGCCGGATTGCCCAACGGTCGCAGCAGCCGCTGGAGTTGTTCGATCCGCTGGTCGGGAATCGGTCGCTTGGCGGACGTGCTGTTTTTGCTGACCAACGCCGCCGGATCGACGAAGCCGTGCTGTTGTCGAAACTGGTTATGTAACTCTTCAAGAACTTCCGTGCGGCGTTCTTTCGGGCCTTCGGTGGGGAACTGCCGCGCCGGCTGCCAGCGGTCGGCCAACTGGCGTGCGGCGGCCATTCGGGTGGAATAGGCCGTCGTATCCATTGCGCCGAGCAGGATCGGCCCGGCCCGTTGCAGGGGCCAGTCGGCCATGGCGGCCAGCGCTTGCTGTTGGACGGCCGGGCTGGGATCGTCCAACAATTGGCGGGCCAAATCGGACGCGGCCCGATCTGAGTGTCGCCCCAGCGTTTTGGCCACCGCGAGGCGAACCCGCCACGACTTGTCCGAGGCGGTGTCGGAAACCGCGCGCCGGGCTCCGACCTTATCGAGCGCCGCGACGGCCGCGACGCGGATCAGTTCGGCCCGGTCTTTGAGCATTCTTTCCAGATCAGCCCGGGCCTGGTCACCTCCCAATTCTCCCAGGGCCCCGATTGCCGCGATGCGAACCCGAATATCGCGGTCGGCCAGCGCGGCGGACAGGTATTTGTGCGAGTCGGGATGTTGCTGTTGGGCCAAGATACGCAGCACGGCCGCGCGCAGGCGCGGATCGGTGGCGGCTCGCAGATCGACCAACTCGATCGGCAGGAGACCCTTTTGGCCGTCCGCGGACCAGGCCTCGACGGCCGCCAGCCGCACGTTGGTGTCGGCGCTGCGCAAGGCGTCGAGCAATCGCGGCCGATCGGACGGCTCGGCCCGCCGCGCGAGACCTCGGATCAATTCAGCGTGTAGTTCCGGCCCGGCGGAAGGCAAGCCATTCTTGCCGGATTGGCCGTATTGATCGAGCAGTTCGCCGATCAGCTTTTCGGCCGCCGGCTGGCGAAGCGTGGCCAGTGCCTCGGCCGCCGCGCAGCGGATAGGCATCTTCAGCCCGGGCGCTCGGACCGTGGCGGCCAGTTGCTCGCTTCCCGATCCGTCACCCAGTCTGGCCAGGGCAATGGCCGCGTTGGCGGCCGCGACGGGGTTCTTGTCGGCCAGGACGGGTGCAAGCGGAGGCAACCGTTCGGCCGGTCGAGAGAGCAGATCTTCCAGGCCCGGATGACGCCAGCGCCGAGTCGGCTTGTCCGGCGAAGCACCACCGGCCGGTTGTATGGCACGAATCCAGCCATCGGTTTCCAGCACGGCCATGTCGCCGGTCGCAGCGGTCTCGGTCGGTTCTGCTTCGGCCTCTGGCGTGTCGGACTTGGGCGTGTCGGACTTGGGCGATTCGGCCTCTGGCGTGTCGTCCGGGGCGGTCTTGCCGGACAAGCGGTCCAGCAGCGGGCCGCCGGCCCAGGACTGACAGCCGACCGTTGCCGGTCCGATCAGCAGACAGGCGACAAGCATCGCGCGACAAGCGAATTGTGTGAAGAAGTCCGGCACGTTGGGCAAATCCTTTTGCCGATAGTGAACGTCCGTGTCTTGATTGAGAGTAGTAGCCGGATTCGCAAGAATTCGGTTTTTCGCATTACGACTGAATTCTTGCGAATCCAGCTACGGGTAACTCACTCCCGGTCGGTAGTCTCATGGGCCAGCCGCTATTCGTCGTCCGCTTTTTTCGGAGCAGGTTTCTTGGGCTTCGCTTCGTTGGAGAGAAGGGCCCTAAATTTGGCGCGTTCTCCCTTGAGCAGGTTGACCAGGGAATCCTCGTCGTCGATTTCGTAGTCGTCGATGTCCGAGTCTTCCAGCAAAGTTAGCAACTCTTCGATCTGTTTTTGCAGCGAGGCGATGGTTGGCTGCTGATCTGATCCGCTGGCCACGCGCGACAATGCTTCGAGGCCGTGAAGCACGTATCCCAGCCTGGTCATCAGGGCTCTTCGGGAAGCTTTGTTGAGTTTATCAAGCGAGACGCCCGGGGGCTTCCGCCCGTAGGCACCCATGCCCATTCCCATGCCGCCGCCCTCCATTCCCATGCCGCCGCCCTCCATCCCCATGCCCATTCCCATCATGGGCGCGGCGCCTCGGCGGTCGTCTTTGGGCATGACTTCAGCGACTATCTCTTCCAGCCGTTTGAATTCGGTCTCGCAGATATCGGCTGCCAGGCCGCCCAACTGGTTCGTCATCTTAGGCAGGTCGATAGCTCCGGCGCCTTGGAATTTCAGTTGACCGATTGCCCAGGCCGCCGTACACCGCAGGGACAAAGGCGCTGCCGGTTCGGCCAGAATGGCGGCCAGGATCTTGGCGATGCTGTTCGACGGCTCTTCAGCGCCAAGCGCCGCCAGCGCCTCGACGGCCTGACCGCGCATCCAGGCATGTCCGTCCGCCGATCTGCCGGGCGCGTTCTTGGCCGCGGCCAGCTTGAGCATTTCGGCCACCACCCGGGCCCGGGCCTGTTCGTTGGCGATTACCATTTGGGAGTGTCGGATGATGCCGATCATAGCGGCAACCTTGGCCGCCTCGATTTGTTCCTCATCTTCCAGGGCCTTTAGCAGAATCGGCAAGGCTTCCGGCAGTGCCACGCCCGGCTCCCGACCGCTCGGCTGCTTTGAATTCAAGTCGCCGATCATCAGCATGGCGTTGAAGCGGACTACCGGATGCACGTTCGCCCGGCTCATTCCATCCAGATACTTCAGCGCCAGCGCGTTAAGACGATCGTGCGGCGGGCCGCTCTTGCCCGTCAACAGTTCGATGCGCAGCTCCTTCCTGAAGTTCGGCAGCCCTTCGTAATCCTTCCGCCGCGTCCAGCGGGGTAGCACGTAACGCTTGTAGTAGTTGTCGAATATCTCCTCTTGGCCGGACTCGAACTTGCGATTGCGGAGGATCTGCATCACCTGCGACCGCTTGGGGCGCTGTGTCTCGTCTACCGGCAGTTCGAGGAACCCTTCTGGCTGGGCCGCAGCAGCAGCCGCGGGTGCCGGCTCTTGAGCAGGTGCTTGGTGGCAACAGACGACCATCGCCACCGCTACTGCCGAGGCAAGGATTGCCCGAATGACCGGACTATTGATCTTTGCATAGTCAATGCGTGGATCAAGGGGGTTTCGCCGGGGAACCGGGCTTCGCCCTCGATCATTGGCTATGCAAGGGTCAATAGAACCAGCGCGAAGGAACTTCAAAGTTGGCATGGATCACGCAAGTGTTGACGCCGAAAGGTCTTGAGAAAACACGCACAATAGAAAGCCGGCACAATGTATAGAGTACCAACGCCGCGGCCGCACTGTCAAGTTGTATCGATTACCCCGATCTGAGACCTGGCCCCCACCAGTGGAGGTTTGACAGACGGGCCCCGACAAGCATAAGGTATGCGCAGCCCGTATTTGTTACATATAAAGCCGCGACCGCTGGTCGCGCAGTAGGCCAAAAGTACGCAGTTCTCCGAAACTTCCAGCGCGACCAACGGTCGCGGCTTTTTGGGCGGTTTCGGTAAACTCGGAAAGGAGCCAGCGCATGACGTTGCTTTACAGCGATCCCCGCTTCCTGCACCACGAGACGGGCATGCATCCGGAACGGGCCCAGCGGATCCGGATGATCCCCCGGCGGCTCGAGCAAGCTGGCTTGAACAGGCGGTGCAAGCGACCCGACTGGGAGCCCGTCAGCCGAAGCCGACTCGCTCGGGTTCATTCGCTAAACTACGCCGACGAGATTCGGGCGTTGGCCAAGTCGGGGGTGGGCGACATTGGGGAAGAAACGGTCGTCAGCCCCGCTTCATACGAAGTGGCCCTGCTGGCCGCCGGATGTGTCTGCGACGCCGTGGAACGCTTGATCCGCAAAGAGGCAACCCGCGCGCTCTGCCTGGTCCGGCCGCCGGGACATCACGCAATGGTCAACCATGCGATGGGTTTCTGCATCTTCAACAATGTGGCCATCGCCGCCCGAGCTGCCTTGGATGAATACGAATTGGACCGGGTACTGATCGTCGACTGGGATGTCCATCACGGAAACGGCACACAGGCCGCGTTTTGGGAGGATCCGCGGGCGGGGTTCCTTTCCATTCACCGCTGGCCATTCTATCCGGGCAGCGGCGCGGCGGACGAGACGGGCGCCGGCGACGGGCTGGGAACCACGGTCAATCTGCCGGTGCCTTGGGGTATCTCGCGCAAGGATTACCTTGCCGTTTTTACCGACGCGCTGGAGAAATTAGCCGCCAAGATCAAGCCGCGGTTGGTTTTCTTGAGTGCCGGTTTCGACACTCATCGGGAAGACCCCATCGGATCGCTTGGGCTGGAGACCGAAGACTTCGGCCCGCTGACCAGGAGCGTCATGGACGTGGCCGACGCCTACGCCGACGGCCGATTGATCAGCGTTCTGGAAGGCGGCTACAATCCCCGGGTGATGGCCGAGGTCGTCGAACTTCACCTCGGCGAGATTGTAGAGCGGGGCGAGATGTGCTGATCGCGGATACCGGCCAGGTCCCCTCTCCCCCTAGGGGAGGGTCAGGGTGAGGGGAGACTTTCCTTTTTGCTTGCCGGATCACGCCGGGTCAGACGATATGACGTACTATTTACCTTGACGTGGTAGTGCGCGCGTCGAGACCGTCGCGGGGAAAGCGACGTTGACCCCCGGCCATGGGACGGCTAGCCTGTATCGTCAATTTCTCCAGCCAGCGGCGGGTTACTTGAAGAAACTGCTCATTACTCTGTTGAAGGTGGGTATCTCGGTCGGCATCATTGCCTATCTGGTGAATGATGCCCGTCAGGATGACGTGTTCACCGATCTGCGCGATCAGCCCAAGCATTGGGGTTTCCTGCTGGGCGCGTTGGGCGTTTGCGCGGCGGCCGTCCTGGTCACGCTGGTCAGGTGGTGCTACTTGGTTCGGGCGCTGGAAATGCCGTTCAAATTGAAGGATGCCTTGCGGATCGGGTTGCTGGGCTTCCTCTTCAATCTGGCCCCGATGGGCATCGTGGGCGGCGATCTACTCAAGGCCGTCATGCTTGCCCGAGAGCAACCGGGCAAGCGGGCAAAAGCGGTGGCCTCGGTGGCCGCTGATCGGTTAATCGGCTTGTACGTGCTGTTTGTTGTCGCCTCGGTGGCCATACTCCTGACCGGGTTCTGGCGACTGCCGGTTCCCGAAATTCGGTTCATCTGCCAAGTTACCTGGATATTGACCGGGGTGGGGGCGGCGGGAATCGTCGTCGCGCTAATGCCCGCCCTGACCGACGGACGTATCTCTCAGGCCTTGGGGGGCTTACCGTATGTCGGGCCGACGATCGGCAGCCTGCTCGACGCAGTGCGATTGTATCGAAGCAAGCCGCACGTGATCCTCTTAGCCGCCACGATGAGTATCGGCGTTCACAGCTTGTTCTCCGTTGGTGCCTATCTGATTGCCCGGGGTCTGCCGGGCTACGTTCCCACGCTGGGTACGTTTTTCGTCATCATGCCGCTAAGCGCGGTTACCGGCATTCTGCCCTTGCCGATGGGGCCGTTCGAGTTCGTGTTCGAGTTCCTCTACACGCACCTGTCGCTACCCGCCGGATGCGTTATCAACAAGGGTCAAGGCTTGATTATCGCCTTGGCCTATCGGGTAATCACCGTGCTGATCGCGGCCGTGGGCTTCTGCTACTACCTGGGCGCCCGCCGCGAAGTGGCCGAAGTGATGCAGGAAGTCGGGCAGGAACAAGAGTACATCTGAGCGGCGTCAACCATTCAGCCGCATTTGAACCAGACCGAAAATTGTGTGCCACTGCCCGCTTCGGTCACGAAGGCCGCGTTGTTCTTGGACTTCATTGGGCACTCCTCTCGACCGTCAGCACCACTTTCCCGATGTTCTCCCGACGCTGGAGGATCGCATGGGCCTCTTCGGCCTGGGTGATTGGCAGCGTTTTGTAGATCACCGGCTTGATTGCTCCGGAAGAGAACGATTGCCAGAGAGTCCTCTCAAGACTGACAAGTATCTCTGCTTTCATCTCGGACGGCCGGCTTCGCAGCGTGCTGCCGATAAGCTTGATGCCTCGCCTGAAAAAAGTGTTCATGTTGATTTCGGTCATTGCTCCACCCAGCGTCGCGATCACGATCCACCGTCCACCGATCGCCATCTTCTCGATACACTGCCCGAGTCCGGGACCGCTGATACAATCCAAGGCAACATCAACCGGATGTTCATCCATGGCCGTGCCGAGGTCGTCGATCGTCCGGTTGATGACGATATCGGCGCCGAGACCGCGGACGAATTCGGCCTTTTCATCCGTGCTGACCGTCGTCATCACCTTGCCGCCCAGAGCCTTCACCAACTGGATCGCCGCCATGCCGAGACCGCTTGCCCCGGCCTGGATGAGAACGGTATCCCCCGCCTTCATGCCGCCCTCGATGCAGAGGTTCAGATAAGCGGTGGCAAACGCTTCCGGGATTGCCGCGGCTTCGGCCATTGACAAGCCTTCCGGGACCCGCACGGCCATATCCGCCGGAACGGCAACCCGCTGCGCATACCCGCCACCGCCAAGGAGTGCGCAGACCTCGTCACCGGCCTTCCAGCGGCCCTCGGCCGGGGCCTCGACGACAACGCCCGCCACCTCCAGCCCCATCCACTCCGGCCAGCCCGGTGGCGGCGGATAGTTTCCCTCGCGCTGCAGCAGGTCGGCACGGTTCAACGCGGCTGCGTGAACGTCAACAAGAAGCTCGCCGGCCTTCGGCACCGGATCGGGCACTTCGCTCCAGACGAGCGCTTGTTCTTCATCTACCAAAACTGCCTGCATATTCATCTCCGTCTCAACATTGTGTATAACGCGTTGGACAAGCTACGAGACTTCTCCTGATTCTCGTATGTGTCTTCATCGCCGCCGATCAGCGCGAATGGGTCTACGCGGCCGGTTCCTCTTCCATGTGATGCGGCGGCTTGAGGACAAACGTTACGACCGCCGCGACGGCCAGCAGCGCTGCCGAGCAGTAGTAGGCAAAATTGAAGCTCCCGCTTTGATCGTAGACTCTGCCGGCCAACAGCGCCAGCATGAAGCCGCCAAAGCCCCAGGAAGTGAAAACGAGTCCGTAGTTCACCCCGAAATTCTTCAGGCCGTAGTAGTCTTTCGTCAGCGATGGGAAGAGCGCCAGATTTGCGCCGTAGTTTGCTCCGATCAGAGCCGAGACCACCGCCAGCACCACCGCGTTGGCCAGTAGCGAGCCCTCCGTCGTCCGCGATAGCAGGAGTATCAGAACCGCCTGCGAGGCAAAGCAGATCAACAGCGTGGCCCTTCGTCCGATTCTGTCGGAGGCCATGCCGGCGACGATGCGCCCGGCGCCGTTTCCGACAGCCAGGACGGCCACCAGGACGAACCCCAACTGGATGCCCGCCTGGGCCGACGCGATTTTTGCGACCATGGAGATGATCATCAGCCCGGCGCCCGCGCCGCAGGCGTACATGAACCACAGCACGTAAAACTGCCAAGTCCCCAGCATTTCCCAGGGACTGTAATCTTCCTTCTGCCGTGCCCCAGTGCTGGCCGGTTGCGGCAACGTGCCGGGCGGCACGTATCCTGGCGGCGGAGTCTTCAGAATCTGCGCCAGTGCCAAGATGACGGCCAGGAACCCCACCCCTAGGATCATGACAGCCTTCGACAACCCGAAGCTGCCGATCAGCCAATTCGACAGCGGCGCGGCGTAGACCGGCGCCAAGCCGAATCCGGAGACCACGATACCCACAATCATGCCGGTTTTGGCGGCCGGGAACCACTTGACGGCTGGCGGAGTCGCCGAGGCATAGGCGAAAGCGATGCCCGCCCCGGTCAGCACGCCGAAGCCCAGGACGTAGCCCAGCGGCGTTGTGGTGAAGCTGGCCAAAATCATCCCCAAGCCCACGAGGATGCCGCCGATCGTGGCAACCAGACGTGGCCCGAGCTTGTCCTGCATCCTCCCGGCGAGCACCATTACCAGGCTAATCACCAGACAGCTAACCGAAAAGGGCAAAGATTTTTCCGCCTGGGACCAACCCCACTCGTCGGGCACGCCTTTGCTGATGACACTCCAGGTGTACATGATGGCCAGCGACAAGTTGATGCCCAAGGCGGCAAAGGTGACGCGCCAGCCGTGGTTTACCGATGGCTGGACGCTGTCCCGATTGCTTTCACTCATACTGGTTCTCCACTCTCGGTGCTGGGGCAAACGATAGGGACTGCAGTCCCCATCCAGCCACCCAGCCTACCGGACATGCCCCCTCATGTCAAAACGTACTGGAGATTGCAGACTCTCACGGGATACTATTGGTTGTTCGGGACTGTCCAGAATCGTGGCAAGGACGTCTATTGCGAGAAGCCGCAAAGCCATGGTTGCTGGGAGGGCCGTCAGGCCGTGGATTGGGGTCAGACCTTGAATAGTGAATAAGGCGGATGGGGCTCGCACTTGACGGCAGCGTCACAATCCTTATTCACTATTCAAGGGCTGACCCCAGATTCTCCCCGAATTGGCAGGGTTTGTCGCAAAACAACACGTGAATTTACGCAAAAGGGTATATCATTCCTTTCGTCGGCAATTATCATTGAATAAGGGGATTCGTTCCGGAAGGGGACAGGTCCCCGACTGGCCGTGAACGGCTACCACAATCACAACTCATCCCATGTTTCAACGAAGGAGGTGCAGAATGTTCAGACAACTGGTGTTCACCGTTGCGGGGGGTCTTGTCTTGCTACTTGTCGCCGTGCCGGCTGCCGTTTGTGAGGGAGGCGTCTATTCCGATTACGTCTTGGGGACCAGCCCAACTATCTATTGGCAGTTCGAGGAGACCGTGTTCGACAACTACTCCGCTACAAACACAGCCGCCGATGCCGCCACTACGAAGGGT
>CAZDHN010000197.1:0-9740 GCA_964505115.1 uncultured Planctomycetaceae bacterium | reverse complement strand
GTACGGACGGATCTGGCCGCGTCGTGTCCGAAGATCAGCAGCCCCAGCAGCATCGTGCTGCCTCCAACAATCACCGCCTTCTTGATCATCTTCCCGACCTCCAAAAAATACGTGGTTGCAGCCAAACGGGTTATCCCAACAAGTGCTGTCGACGAAACCCCCATTTCGCCGATCCAGCCACATTGTGTATTTCGCCGGCGCGGTAGATATATTGGGAAACCCGTTGGAAATTTTCGCCCCCCCCTCCCCTGGTCCTATTGTTGTCGCCCGCTAGACTGAATCGGCGGCCCAATCCCCCAACCACCCCCGCTAGTAAGGGGAGCACGATGTGCCTTCCGATCGACCAACTCGTTCAGCGAATTCACGCTTCGCCGGGGCGGATCGCGCTGGCGCTGGCCGGTGGGGGGAGTCGGGCGATTGCCATGCTGTTGGAGGTGCCCGGCGCCTCGCGAACGCTGATCGAGGCGGTGGTGCCCTACTCCGAGCGCTCGCTTGCCGATTATCTGGGCGGCCCGCCGGACCACGCCTGTTCGGCCCCGACCGCCCGGTCGATGGCCATGGCCGCCATGTTCCGCGCCCGCCAGGGCGAGGAGCCCGACACGCCCACCGCCGGCGTCTCATGCACGGCCGGACTAGCCAGCGATCGGCCCAAACGCGGGCCGCATCGGGCCCACGTGGCTATCCAGACGGCCGAACTGACGGCCACCCGATCAGTCGAGTTTGAAAAAGGCCGACGTAGCCGGGCAGAAGAGGAGCAAGTGGTTGCTCGGCTGGTGCTCAACGCGGTGGCCGAAGCCTGCGGCCTGGACGCCCAAGTGGGGCTTGATCTGTTCGAAGGCGAACGGGTGGAGCAGTCGCGAACGGTCGCTCCGCCGGCCTGGCAGGATCTGCTCTTGGGCCGTTGCGACGCGGTCCGGCACGGCGGCACGGTGGACGAACCGGATACGTCGGAGGAGCCCGATACGTCGGAGGGGTCAGGGCGGGTGATATTCTCCGGCGCGTTCAACCCGGTACACGACGGACATCGACGAATGATCCGCCTGGCGGGGGAGATAATCGGCCGGCCGGTCGAGTTGGAACTTCCGATTCTCAACGCCGACAAGCCGCCGCTGGACTACCACGAGTTGCGGCGTCGGCTCGACCAGTTCGACCCGGCTCAGGTGGTCTGGCTCACCCGATCGGCCACCTTCGTGGAGAAGTCGCGGCTGTTTCCCGGCACGACGTTCGTCGTCGGTGCCGACACGCTTGCCCGAATCGCCGAGCCACGCTTCTACGGCGGCCAGCCAACCGCCCGGGACACGGCCCTGGCCGAGTTCGCCCGACGCGGCTGCCGCTTCCTCGTCTTCGGTCGCGACACGGGCGCCGGATTCCACGGCCGGGCTGATCTCGACCTGCCCGACCGGCTAATCTCCCTCTGCCGCGACGTCCCCGCCTCCCAATTCCGCGCCGACATCTCCTCCACCGAACTCCGCCGACAGGGGAAGTGGTAGCCGATCACTGGCCGGCGTCGCGCCAGCCGCGGACGTCGTCGGCCAATGCCCCAAAGCCACCGGGAAAAAGCTTCTCCAGGTCGGGCAGCTTTCCGTCGGCGACGATGCGTTCGGCTTCTTCGATTGCCAGTTGAGTCTTGATTTCCAGTGACTGTTTATCAAGACCATACATGATCTGCTTCAGTTGCGGCTTGTCATACTGGTACTTGCCCGACTCAAGCCCCCGCAGCCAGGCCGACTCGCTGACGCTATGGCCCTTGCCTACGAGGCACCAGGCTTCGATCGCCGGAACGGCCACGCCGACCGCCATCAAGACGTGCCCTCGGCCCTGACGTGCACGGAGCGTGCGCCGCGTTTCGTCGATCGCGCTACGGACCCTACACAGGCGACACCCCTCTTCCGCACACGGAGAGCGGCCGTGTCCTTTTTGCGGAACGGGTGTCTTGTCGGAGTCGAGAGTCACGACGAACGCGTCGGCGTCGGTATTGTAGTGCAAGTAACGCAGTGCAATGGACACCCCTCGCAGCACTGCCTGCCAGCCGCCTCTCTTCAATCGGAGTGGGGGCGAAGGCGGGACGATCTTCTCTCCGAGCAGCCCTTCAACGAAAACACGAACGGCTGCCTCGTCTGCGGGAGATTCGCTGAAAAAGGCAACCTTCATGGCGTGCTGGGCACTCCTCCGAGTACTCCCAGGTACCAAGCCTCGCCCAGAGGCTCATCACCGAGAATGTCCTTGATATTGGGCAGGTTGCTAAGCCGTTGGAACTGGACGTTGCCGTCCCGCTTGTCGGCAATCACGATCTCCTCGGGATAGTCCTTGAACAGGTCGAGGAAGTAGGGCGAGTGGGTCGTGGCGATCACTTGTACCGGCTCGCGCTTCTCGCCGCAACTCTCGGGATAAGCCAACCGATGTAGCGCATCCTGTACATGCCGCAGGAGATATGGGTGGAGACCCCGATCCGGCTCCTCAAGCGCGATTAACGACGGCGGATCGTCCGTCTGGTAGACCAGCGTGAGAATGGCCAGTGCGATGAGCGTGCCATGCGAGAGGGCGCTTGCCGGTATTTTGTGGGGGCCGTCACGCGTTTGCAGAAACATCGTTCGGAGGTTGTCGTCGTGCTTATCCTGATCGAACGTGATCTTGTCGAAGTCGGGGAGCCACTTCCCCAACTCGCCGGTCAGTGCATTGAATCGATCCTCGTGCCGATCTCGAAGCTGACTGAGAACGCCCGGCAGGCCGCCCCCATCAGCATCCAGGCTCATGTCAATACTACGTGCCCGAAGGGGCCGAGCGATAGCCTCCGGGTCGAATGAGTAGACTCGCATCGTGCGTACGGCACGCGGCATCTTTGCCCCGCCTACCGATGTCTCGTCGTGCCCGCGTGCCCATAGGTTCCCACCGCCGCGGTTCTTGGCTATACACCGGACTCCCTCGCAAGGCGGGCCAAAATCGAGGCGAACCTTGACGATATTGTTACCACCCGACGTTACACCGGCCGTTACAACCTCATCGAAGCTGGGATCCTGCTTCCCGCTGACCACCTCCAGCGCCTGCAAAACCGTGCTCTTACCGCTGCCGTTGGGGCCCACGAGAATCGTGCAGGGGCTGAGTGGTAGGGTGGCGTCTTTGAGAACCTTGAAGTTCTCGAATTTGATCGACTCGATCATGGCAATATCCTCCATATCACAGCCTATCAGGCTAATCCGGAGAAGTCCAGCCGAGCAAGGGGGTAGGCCCTGCAACGATTGGCTGGGTGGCGCGGGTTGCGGGGCGGGTGACGGGGGTTACTCATCGGCGGAAGGCTCTCGAAATGCCCGGGCGGCCGGTCGTATGGCGGAGGGCCGAGACAGTGCATGCGCGACCGCCACACGCCCGAAGCTAGTAGATACCGTGGCGTTTGCGCGCGGCGAAAGGGGACAGGTCCATGTTTTCGGCTTGCACTTCCAACGAGGTGGACAATCGATAGACCGAAAAATGGACCAGTCCCCAGCGTAAGACTCCCCCTACGAACCGAGATACCGTGAACCATCGCCTGTCGCTTGCGATTCTGCTTTGCGCGGCCAGTGCCGTTTGGGCGCTTGCCGAGCCGGGGGATGCCGCGCCCTGGAATGCGCGGTATCCGCAACAGGCGCATCCGGCCGTGGTTCGGGTGATTGTGCCGGGACGCGACTCGACTACCTCGTTCGGCTCAGGCGTACTGGTGGCCGCGGACCAACAGCAGGGCATGGTGTTGACCAATTGGCACGTGGTCAGCGAGGCGGCCGGGCAAATCACGGTCGCGTTTCCCGACGGCTTCCGCTCGCCGGCCAGAGTGGTCCGCACCGATCGCGATTGGGACCTGGCGGCACTGTCGATCCAGCGACCCAACGCGCAGCCGGTCCGCCTGGCGATGCAAGCGCCCCGACCGGGCGAGCCGCTTACGATCATCGGCTATGGCAGCGGCCGATACCGAGAGGCGGCCGGCCGCTGTACGCAGTACGTCTCACCCGGCGGTGGGCTGCCGTTCGAGATGGTCGAACTGTCGACTTCCGCCCGGCAGGGCGACTCGGGCGGTCCGATCCTCAACAGCCGGGGCGAGTTGGCGGGCGTGCTCTTTGGCACGGGGCTGGGCCGGACGATGGGCAGCTACTGCGGTCGCGTCTATCGGTTTCTGGACACGGTGGGCGACGATTACCGCCGCGTGTCGCCCGCTCCGGTGATGATCGCCAATCGACCTCGGGTTGGCTCAAATCGGGATGGAGCGAACATGAGTCGTCAACCGGTGCCACAACCCAATCCCGCCACCGACCCCTTGGTCGCGATCGGCTCGCCGCGTTACCTGCCGCCCGACAGTAGCGATTCCAATCCCGCCTGGAACGCGGTGCCGGCCGAGCAGGAAGCCGATACGGTCGCGGCGGCCGAGTCGGAGCAGACGCTCGGTTGGGAGGATGTGGTCGGCAGCACTCGGGCCGATCAATTCAAGACCATGCTGGCCGCCATCGGTGCCCTGGCGATCTTCTTTCATGGGGTGCGGTTGTTTAATGGGGCGAAGGCGGGCTAGCCCCGCCAGCCACCCCCCCAGCCGCGCAATCTAAGTGAACCATCGGCCCCGGCCCCTTGTCGAAGTATCCTAAGGGGGGTAGGATGTCAAGTTCTGTCCCGATTACGGAGCCTACCATGCGTCACGTGCTTTCGGCCCTAGTTCAGAACGTACCCGGCGTGCTTTCGCACATTTCGGGCATGTTGGCATCGCGCGGTTACAACATAGACAGCCTGGCAGTGGGGGAGACAGAGGACCCCCAGTTGTCGCGGATGACTTTTGTCGTGGTGGGCGACGACCGCGTGCTGGAGCAGGTTCGCAAGCAGTTGGAGAAGATCGTCACGGTGGTCCGGGTTGACGACATCAGTTCGCAGGATCACGTCGAGCGCGACCTGATGCTGTTGCGTGTAACCGCCGCCCAGGGCCGGCGAGGAGAGATCAGCGAACTGGTTGACATCTTCCGCGGCCGCATTGTCGACGTGGCGCCCGAGGCCGTGATAATCGAGATGTCGGGCCAGGAGAAGAAGCTCGAAGCGTTCGTCGAGATGATGCGGCCCTTCGGCATCATCGAGTTGGTCCGAACCGGCCGAATCGCCATGGTTCGCGGCCACGGTCAAAAAGAGGCGGGGGCCGAGTAAAAGGCGGTTAACGCGGGGGCTCCCCGACGTTTCGCTTCGCTCAACATCGGGCGTTGCGTCTCGCTCAACGTCGGGCGTTGGCCCGAGCCTCAATAAATTTACTGACAACTGAAGACTGATAACTGACAACCAATAGCCGAATTACAACCGTATTCTCAGGAGCATCGACCATGCCCAAAATGTACTACGACAAAGACGCTGATCTGGCACTTCTGGAGGGCAAGACACTCGCCATCTTGGGCTACGGCTCGCAAGGCCACGCCCATGCCCAAAACCTTCGCGACAGTGGCCTGAACGTGATCGTGGCCGAGTTGCCCGGCACGCCCAATTACGAGCAGGCGGTCAAGGACGGTTTCAAGCCGGTCTCGACCGAAGAGGCGACCAAGCAGGGCGACCTGATCACCATCCTCCTGCCCGACGAACTACAGGCCGATATCTTCCGAGCGCACATTCGCGACAACCTTTCGCCGGGTAACGTTGTGGTTTGCTCGCACGGGTTCAACGTCCATTTCGGACAGTTCGAGGTGCCCAAGGGCGTGGCTACCATTCTGGTCGCGCCAAAGGGGCCAGGTCACTTGGTTCGGGCCGAGTACGAGCGGGGCGCTGGCGTGCCCTGCCTGATCGCACTGGGTGACGGGGCCGGAGACGAAGCAAAGGCGCTGGGGCTGGCATACGCCAAGGGCATCGGCGGAACCCGGGCCGGCGTATTCGAAACCAGCTTCGCCGAAGAGACCGAGACCGACCTGTTCGGCGAGCAGGTTGTGCTTTGCGGCGGCGTCAGCGCTCTGGTCAAGGCGGCCTACGACACGCTGGTCGAGGCCGGCTACCAGCCCGAAATGGCTTACTTCGAGTGCATGCACGAGTTGAAGTTGATTGTCGACCTGTTCTACCAGGGCGGCTTGAACTACATGCGATACAGCGTCTCGAACACGGCCGAATACGGCGACTACACCCGCGGTCCCCGCATCATCACCGACGAGACGAAGGCCGAGATGCGGCGAATCCTCGAGGAGATCCAAACCGGCCAGTTCGCCCGCGAGTGGATTCTGGAGAACAAGGCCAACGCCCCGTCGTTCAAGGCGGTGCGTCGGCTGGAGCGCTCGCACGGCATCGAGGAGGTCGGCCTGAAACTGCGTCGGCTGATGTCCTGGATCGACGCCAAGGAAGTATAGTCCTCGAACGAGCGACATTTGTGGGGAGTGCGGCGAATCGGCGCGTTGGGTGCCACTGCTGGCTTGCCCAGCAGTGTCTTGGCGGAGATTGCACTTTGCACTGCTGGGCAAGCCAGCAGTGGCACCCCGTAACCAACGATCTCGTATCGGCCGAGGCGGCACTCATTCCCTACCAGGGATTCTGCCAGAATGCCAGCAGGCAGGCGCCGCCGGCCATGGGGATGGCGAAAAGGAGCAGGACTTGCATCAGCAGGCGCCGGCCGCCGATCACGCCGGCGATGCCGCCCTTGAAGGCCAGGTTGGCCATACTGGCAATCACGATCAGGCGCCAACCGTCGGCCGCGACCGAGGGGTCGGAAAGGGAGAGTCGGGCGGTCGAAAGCGTGATGGCGTCCATGTCGGTCAGGCCGGAAAGAGCGGCCACCGCGTAGAGTCCCTCGCCGCCCACGTATTGCTCGGCCGCCGCCAGGGCAAACAGCACCAGCGCGTACATCACGCCGAATACGACGGCCGACTTCAGTTGGGTCGGGTTCGTCTGCTCGGGCATGTGGCTGGAGTCCTGGCGGACACGCAGCCAGGCGACCAGTGCCGGTATCAGCGTCAGCACCGTCAGCACGAGGACCGGGCCGACGGAGGCCGCCAATAACGCCTGCGAGACCACGGCCATCTCGATCAGCACTCGCGCGTAGACCACCACCGAGGCGATCATCACCACAATTGCCGCCGAGCGCGTGGCCATGGGGCCGACGAGCGCTTGTCGGGAGGCGCTGACCGTGGTGGCCGTACTGGAGATTGCTCCGCCCAACACGCCGCCAAGCAATATGCCGGCGTCGCGGCCGAGGAACTTGTAAAGGATGTAACCGCCGAGGCTCATGCCCACGATCAGCACGACCATCAGCCAAATCTCGAACGGGTTGAACACGCCCAGCGGTCCGTAGGTCTGGTTGGGTAGCACGGGCAGGATGATGCAGGTGATCAGAGCGAACTGCATGATCGCCTTGAGGTCGGCGTCGCCCAGCTTCTCGGCGAAGCTGTGCAGTTCGGGCTTCATCTGCAATAACACGGCCACTCCGCCGCCGACAGCCACGGCCACTTCCACCGGTCCGACAACCAACAGCGCGCCCACGGCGAACATCAACAGCATGGCCACGTCGGTGGTGGTGCCGATGTCGGGATCCGGCTGCTTGAACTTCAACAACTTGGGCAGTGCCAGCACGACGACGATGCTCAGCAAGCCGACCGCCACAATCCAACCGCCCAACGACTGTGCCAACAGGGCCGACACGGTACCCAGCACCGAGATCAAGGGGAAGGTCCGCATTCCGGCCACGCCCGAGGTGGTCCGCTCACGCTGCAAGCCGACCAACAGGCCCAGCAATAGCGAGATACCCAACTGCTGAAAGATGACGGGTGTGGTTTCCACTCGAAGCTCGTCGGGGAAAGGGTGGTATCTGCCCGCATTGCGGCGGGGGGACTCAACACCTTCGGTGCCCTGTTCGCCGCCAGGCACCCTTACCCGGGCTAAGTCGACCAAGGAAAGTGTAGCACGCCTCGACCGGCAGTCGGTCTGCCGTTGCCCGATCCACCGGATGAACCGACTGCTGACTTGTCCAGCAGTGTTCTGACGGTGTTTATGCCTTGCCATACTGGACAAGCCGCCGGGCCGACAGTCCGCGAGAATATGTTAACACTCGTGTTTCTTGTGTTCTTCCAAAGCAATCCTTCGCCACTGGGCAGCCCGTACTGACGCAGTGACGGCAGCGTCCAAAAACAGCCCTGATCAGCCACGGAATATGTCCGGTTATCGCCATAAAGTATTGTTTCGCCGTTCTTTATGCATATCAACTGGGACACTCCCGTCTCGCCATCGGGACCAGCCACAATTTTTTTCTGAAATTCACAATGTGGGGGGTTGTGGTATTTGGCGATTGTTGGTAAGATTCCAAAAGTGTTAACAATCAGGATTATGACTATTGCCAAGGGCAAGCGGTTATCTCGATGTCAACCTCGTTGCGAGATCAAGCCTACCTGAACATTCGCCAGCGGCTACTAAGCGGCCGTTTGACGCCCGGTAGCAGGCTGTCGGAGTTGGCCCTTTCCAAAGAGATGGGTACCAGCCGCGGGCCGGTCCGCGAGGCAATCAACCGGTTGGTCAGCGAGGGCCTGGTCGAGCAGGTCCCCAACGCCAAGCCTTTGGTCCACAAACCCGACCGAACGGACCTGGAAGACCTCTATCAACTCCGCCAGTGGCTCGAAGGCGAGGCGGCCGCCGAAGCGGCCCGGCGTATCGACGAGCCGCACCTGGCCGAGTTGGAGCGGATCTGCAACGAAATGCGGGCCATCGCCCACGAGCACCGCCACTCGGGCCGGCGCTTCGCCGAGGGAGACTTGCTCTATCGCCACGCAACGACCGACTTGTCCTTCCACGTCACGTTAATCCGCGCGTCCGGCAACCGCCGGGTGATGAAGGTTATCGCCGACCATCACGCCATGAGCCAGGTATGGTGCTTCCTCCAGGAGCAGCACGACTTGCGGAGCCTTGCCCGGCTCTACCGCGAGCACGCCCGGATCATGCGGGCGGTACGTCGGGGTGACGCAGAAGCAGCACGTGGACACATGCAGGAGCACATCGACCTCGGTCGCCAAAAGGCACTCGACCGCTACGACTGGCGCCAGCGCCAGCTTGCGGCGAGCAAGCAGACGGAATCAAGCTGGCCCGCCTCGCTGGGCGAAACGCTACGGCGAATGGAGAGAGAGCAAGCAAATGGAGAGATGGAGAGAGAGCAATCGGAAGAAACGTCGGGTGGTCGGAAAACGGCTTCATCTTAGTTTTAGACTTTCCTCAGATAGGAGAATTGTGATGAAAGGCTCATCGATTGGTGTAGCGACAATGGCAGGACTGGTGTTGGCCGTAGCATCGGCGGCAAGTGGCGGTTATGTGGATATAGTGCTCGGCGACAATCCCACTGCATACTGGCGTCTCGACGAATCCACGGGGAACTTCGTCTCCACCATCAACGGCACCCATGCGGGAAGCGATGCCGGTCACCTGGTGGCCCGCGGCATCAACGGGCCGCAACCGTCGGCCTTCCCCGGCTTCGACTCGGCGAACAAAGGCATCTTGGCCAGCAACACGCCGGGAGGCGTCGGCGCCACGAGCTATGTATCGGTGCCGCACAATGAGGCATTTGACGCAGGGCTGGACAATTGGTCGATCGAGGCCTGGGTCTATCTCACCGAAACGCAGAGCACCGGTGAGGGCTATTTTGTCAGCAAGATGAACGGGTCTCGGGACGGCTACGGGCTGTCGTTGTCGTCAGCCAATAAGTTCGGCGTCACGTTTCGCGAGACCAGCGGTAATGGAGGTGGCTCATACCCGATTTTGGGTTGATCTCGCCATGGCCCTCAGTTTTTGGTAGT
>CAZDHN010000196.1:7167-9748 GCA_964505115.1 uncultured Planctomycetaceae bacterium | reverse complement strand
GTCTACTACAAGGGCGAACTGGTCCGGGAGAAGTCGAATATCGGCGTGATGCTCTGCGGCGATTTCACCTGCAGTTTCGCGGCCGGCGAAGGCAAGAAGCCCCAGGTCGCCGAAACCACGGCCGCCGCGGCGAAGAAAGCCCGCGCCGAAGCGGTCGGCCAGCCGATCTTCGCCCTGGTTTGCGACTGCGGCGGACGGCGCGGTTGGTTCGGCAGCGACATCGCCGACGAACTCAAACTGATCAAAGCCGGCGTGGGCGAGATGCCGATCTTCGGTTTTTACGGCAGCGGCGAGACCGGTCCGAAGGACAACCAAAGCCCCCCGCGCGGCGTCGGCTACACGATCTTCGTCTGCATCATCTCGGCGATTAAGTAACTCAAAGCGTGGAGGGACAGCCGGAAATTGTGTGCCACTGCTTGCGCAGCTTGAGTGGCACGTGGAAGTTGGGCGCCGACACTGCTTGCCGGAGACATCCCCGTTTTGGGAGAACCGCAAGCAGTGCCCGTCTTCCTCAAAACACCTATTCCTCCGAGACAAGCAGTGGCACACCGAGGACTCGTCTCCAGTCCAATCTGGCTGAACTGAGAATTCGCATGTCTACAGGGTCGGCCGGCCCGTAGCCACGCTCAGCCAGGCCCCTCGCACGTCGCGTCGATGATTTGCATCAAGCCCTCGACGATCGACTCCAATTCGGCCGGATTGCAGAGTTCGGATTCGAAGGACGCCCGCTGCTTGAGGCCCTCGAATGTGGGCAGGACCCAATCGGCCGTTTTGCGTGGGTTGGCGACCTGAATCCGCCCGGCGTTCGCGGCCGCCTGAATCAACCCGGTGAACAGTTCCCGGACCGTATCGTAGAACTGGGCCCAACTGGCGCGGACCTGCGAATCGTGCAGCGAGAGGGCGAAAATCTCGGTGGAAAAGACACGCTTGGACCGGTCAAAGAGGCACATTCGCACTGCCATTCGCCAGACACGGCGAATCTGCTCCAACGGGTCGGAAGTCGAGGCGATTTCCGTATGAGCCAGCCGCTGCCAGTCTCGGTAGTATTGCGATGCGGCCGCGAGAATCAAATCCCGACGCGAGTCATAATGCCAGTAAAGGCTCCCCTTGGTCACGCCCGCCTTGGCCGCAATCGCGTCCAGGCTCACGTTATTGATGCCGTGTTTCGAGAAAAGCTCACAGGCGCATCGGGCCAACTCGTCTCGCATGTTTGGTGCAACTGACGCCATTCGATCCTCCTGCATGCTACTATATCCACCGAGTGCGCTAAGTCAAGCTTAATCTGGCCCGGTTTTCCGCTTCGCGCGCCATACCATCGGTACTGTATTCGTGGTCCTTTGTCATTTCCGGGCGTGAGTCAAGCAGAATGACAGGGCCACCATTTTGCGATATACCCCCCATGCGAGCGTAACCGACATGCTTCCAGACTACTTCGCGAGCCTGGTTATAAATTCCGAAACACCTTGACACGCCGACCCGCCCCACTATACTGGTCGGTATGTTCAAGGGAGTTTTGCCGGCGCGCGTGCCGCCTGTTCAAGTTGACTATAATTGGAGGTGAAAACATGAAACGGCGCGGAACGTTCCGGCTCGTGTTCGTATCGGTTCTGATATTTCTTTACATTCCAGCCTGGGCGGCCGAGCCGGCTACAAAGAAAGCCGAGAAACTCGACGCGGTACTCTGGATCGGCGGCCATTCCCACGAGTTCGAGGCCTTTGCCAAGATCATGGTGGACGATCTCAAAAAGCGTATCCCGGTCGAGATCCGAGTGGTCCGCGACGGAGGCTTCTTGGACTCGCCCGAAGCGGGCTCTCTCGACTCGCCGGAGGCAGGCCGCCTCGACCTGATCCTGATGAACCACTGCTTCGGATCGGCCAAGGGCGTGTTGAGCGAATCGCAAAAGAAGAAGCTGCTGGCGACGGTCAGCGGCGGCGTTGGCGTGGTGGCCGTCCATGCGTCATACTATTCGTTTCCCGAATGGGACGAGTGTCACGACTTCTTCGGAGCACGATTCATCAAGCATGGTAGCACGCAAGTCTACCTGACCGTTGCAGTAACCGACAAGCGGCACCCGATCACAAAAGGCCTGGCCGATTCGTTCGAGGTACAAAGCGAGCTTTACCAGTCGACACCGCTGGCGGCCGGCTGCCACGTCTTGGCTAGGGCGAAAGAGAAGGGCACCGCCGCGGAATACCCATCGGTGTGGACCAAGAGTTACAACAAGGGCCGCGTGGTGACGATTCTACCGGCCCACTGGCCCAAGGCGTACGAAGTCGACCAGTTTCAGCAGCTTATTGCTCAAAGCGCGCTCTGGGCGGCAAAACGTCCGCAGCACACACCAACTCAACAGGAGAACCCGTGATGAAGAAATCGGAGAATACTAGACGTGAGTTTCTCAAGGTCTCGTCGGCGGCCGTGACGGGCGCGGCGATCGGACCGCTGGACTCCGTTCAGGCGGCGGCCGATACGTCCAAGATTCTCAACTACAACCCGAAGATGGGCTATCGCCGGCTGGGTAAGACAGACGTGATTATCTCGGAAGTCAGCCTGGGCGGGCACGGGGCGACGGGTGATCGGGTG
>CAZDHN010000196.1:0-7067 GCA_964505115.1 uncultured Planctomycetaceae bacterium | reverse complement strand
CTCGACATGGTCGTCGAGGTCTTCGAGCAGGCGAAGAAGCAGGGCAAGGTCAAACACCTGGGCGTTTCGGCCCATAACCCGGATGTCTTCCGCAAAGTGCTCGGCGAGTATCCCCAGTTCTCCGTAATCATCTTCCCCTACCTCTTCCTGACAAAGGAATTCGGCGGCGATAGCCTGCTGAAGCTGGCCCAGGAGAAGGATGTTGGCGTGATCGGCCTGAAGCCGTTCGGGGCCGGAACCACCTTCGGGCTGAAGCCGCGGCAGATCAAAGGCCGCGTCGACAAGCGGGCGCACGTTCTGGTCAAGGAGATGTTGCGGGAGCCGCGACTTTCGGCCGTCATCCCCGGTGTGAACATCGCCGAGCAACTCGACGAGAATGTAAAGGGCTCCTACGAACGAGACAAAAAGGCGACCGCCGCCGACAGAGAGGCCATCCGGCAATGCACCGAGAACTACCACGCCAACCTTACCCCGGAATATCAATGGCTGCGAAAGTGGGAAACCGTATGAGGGGCAGCTTGTGTTTGGGCTTCGCGGCCTCGGGCCTGTTGCTGGCGTTTTCACTCGCGTCCTCACTCGTGGGCGGCCCGCCCCGCGCGGAGGCTGACGATCCGCCCGGCAAGGAAGAGAAAGAGTCGGCCGAAGACACGAATCCCATGGGCGCCAACGCGGCCTGCTATGTGTGCCACATGCTCTTCGTGAAGGAGGAGTTGAGCAAGGTCCACCTTCACGAAAAGGTCGGCTGCATCAAGTGTCACGGTTTGAGTGCCGGCCACGCGAACGACGAAGACATTGGTGCCACCAAACCCGACATCATGTACAAGCGCGGCCAGGTCGACGCGATGTGCGGTAAGTGCCATGAGGAGCACGATGTTCCGGCCGCCAAGATCGTCGCCCGCTGGCAAGAGCGGCGATTATCCACGGATCGACCCGTCTGCACCAACTGCCACGGCATGCACAAGATCGAAGAACCGGAAGAGGATGAGAAGTAGGGCCTATTTCGACAACCCAACCGTAGCTGGATTCGCAAGAATTCAGCCGTGATGCAAAGAACCGAATTCTTGCGAATCCGGCTACGGACACTTCTTACGGGGCCGCCAGCCAGTCCAGGTTGAAGTGGGCGACGCGTATCGAACCGTAGCGGTGGGTCGATCCGCCTTCGTGGAAGAGCAACACGCTACGGTCGCCCAGCACGGTCATGTCGGAGTAGGCCGACGGGCCGGCATGCACGAGTCGCGACTTGGGGAACGAGCGTCCGCCATCCGAGGAGAGGAAGACGGTCAGGTCTCGACGGCCACCCGGTCTGTTCGACGCGATGATGCCCGAGTAGAGTAGCAACTGCTTGCCGTCCCCGCCCGGCAGGCCGATGACGCTCGATTGACAGGCCCGGCCCGGCAGTTCAGCTTGCAGGGCCATCGGGTTCCAGCTTTGGCCGCCGTCGTCGCTGGTGGCGAATGCTTTCTTGCCTTTGTAGCCGGCCGCGTTGCGTACCGTCAGATACAAGCTTCCGTCCGGTCGCTCGACAGCTAGGCACTCGCAGCCTTCCCAATCGTAGGGGCCGGGCACCCAGGAAGCCGAGAGGTGAACGCCTTCGGGATCGATCGTCGGCCCGATGGCCGTGCTTCGGCCGATTTGCCAGGTTCTGCCGTGGTCGTCGCTGTAGACCGAGTGTGAACGCATCACCCGCCGGTCGCCCTCGTCCACGATGTGGTAAGAGGGGAAGATGATCCTTCCCGCCTTCGGCCCGTGGGCGAGTTGCAGTCCGTGCCCGGGCCCGGTCCAGTAGCGTTTCCAATTCTTCGGCTTGACTGACTCGGTGATCTCGGTTGGCACTGCCCAAGTGAGGCCGTCGTCCGTGCTATGGGTGACGAACGCCCGCTGGTTGTTTCGCGTGAAGCCGAGCCAGACGGCGCCGGTTTGTACATCGAGCACCGGGCAGGGGTTGCCGATGGTAATGTTCGGCTCGGAGTCGTCTTTCCAGACGACCCGCGGCTTGCTCCAGGTGCGCCCTTGATCGCCGCTGGAGAGCAGCAGCATGTGCGTCTGGGCGAAGTCGCTGCCGCTGTTTTTGCGGGCTTCGCAGAAGAACAACACGGTGCCCTTCTTCGTGCAAACGGCGGCCGGGATGCGGTAGGTGTGGTAGCCGCCCTTGCCCGAGGTCAGCAGAGGCTTGTCCTCGAACACCGGCTCCCCGGCCGTTGCCCGCGAGAGACCCGACAGCAGGGCAATGGTGACGGTAGCGGCAAGAAGCTGTTTCATCGCGATTGCTCCGGGTTGGAAACACATGGGTTGGGTCAAAACACGCAGTGCGACGCCGGACATCAACAACGCAACTCGTCCTTCAGCCCCCGGCTTCGCCGGGGGACAACCGAACGCACGACGCAACTGGTCCCCCGGCAAAGCCAGTGATTTTTTGACCGCCATTGATTAGACGCTAGCATCGCCGAAACCCGGGGGAAAAGGAGATTGTTGATCAAATCAGTCAAATCAATTGTTGCGGGCCAATGATTAGTCAGATACCTATCCGAGGCTTTTCAAAACTGATCGGACTTAGTATCAGGATTGCGTCCGCCATATTTAATTGGACCAATTGTGGCGGAAACTGTGACAGGACTTGGACTATCACATGTGCTAGCGTCCAATTAAGCTTGCCGAAAAAATCGCTGGCAAAGCCGGGGGCTGAGGGACGTTGTTGACGCCTATCGCCGGCGTCGCTGGAACATCATGGCAATCAGGCCGATGCCGAAGAGGAATATCGTCGTCGGCTCGGGTACGCTCAGGCCGAAGATTTCGTTCGCGCTGAGTGGTCGATTCCAGATGGCCGCCGACTCTATCAGGCCGTCGTAGTAGGCAGGCGCGACGCCGCCGGCCCTACGGCCGATGACCACGGGCACGGTGGATGATGCATCCAAATACGTTGGGATACCGGTCGTTCGGTAACTGACGCGCGTGCCGTCGAGGTAGATTTCGATAGCCGCGCCCGGCCGAAATACGCCCACCACGTCGTGCAATCCCGGCTGGTTGTACAAGTCACTCACGCCAGTGAGCCCTATCTGATACGACGTTCCGCCTAGCCAAACACGCCAGGTGATGCGGCCCCCGCTTGTCCTGCTGGCCTCGAGGTTCCAGCAACGCACGCCTCCCGAATAGCCGTCTTGATTGAGTACGTTGCCGTGACTGGCACTATCGAGCGTGGGGTCGATACGCCCGAACACCGTCAGCCCGTCCGAGAAATTGCCATATAACTCGCTTCCTCCACCAGTGGCGAACTCGATGTAGTCGTTACCGTCGAAGCTGGCTGCAACGCCGTTGTTGCCGCGGAAGCCCGCCCCCGGCACCGCGACGTAGCCGACGTCGCCATGCACGGTTCCATTGCTGGCCGGTGGCGCGTTCGAATCGTTGGTATTGGAGTCCATCCGCCACCAGGCGACCGCGTCATCAAGAACGATCATCCCCGCGGATGCCGGCGCAACGTCGAACACCAGGTTCGTCGCCACCGCAATAATCAGTACTAGCCTAGTCATGACACACCTCCTCAGAAGCCAAGATCAGTAAGCGTTATGTGGTCGAAATTTTCTGCCTCGGTGGGCGGTGCCCACCCTACGGCTTGTCGTAGAACCAGTTGACCGGTATTCGGGCGACGCGCAGGCCGTCGCGGGCGTGGTAGGCCACCAGGGCCAGGTCGTCGCCCAAGAACTCGATGCACTGGTAGCCAAAATCGTCCTCGGGATCGGCGGCGATGTTCCGCTGGTTGACGAACGTCTTGCCCTCGTCCTTCGAGATGATCGACGAAAGCGTGCAGCGCCGGTGTATTTTCGGGTTTGTCTTATCGACCGACCGCTCGCTGATCCAGATGAACAGCAGGTCGCCCCTGCCGGGAATTCGCCTGACGGTGGGCAGCCCGGCGTAGGGCATTTCGAGCTCCTTCATCGGCTCGCCCTTCGACCAGGTCTGGCAGCCGTCCTTCGAATAGGCGCGGACCGGATAGCCGCTGTAGGTTCGGGCGAACATCATTACCCGGCCGTCCTTCAGTTCCACCGCGTCGGCCTCCTGCACCTCGACTTTCTGGTCTTTGTACATGTCAACCGTGTTCTTGCTCGCCTGCCAACTGTGTCCCAGGTCGTCGGAGAAGAAGGCCATCCCCACATAGCCGCCATGGTCGTTGGTGCTGGGCATGTGTGCCTTGTACTCGGCCATGGCCACGATCCGCCCGGTCGAGAGCGTGAGCAGCCGGTCGTTATGCACGATCACGTAGCCCGGCCACGGCGTCATGCAGAACTGCTCGGTCCATGTCTTCCCTTCGTCGGCGCTGCGCCGCACGTAGTTGTGGCCGAAGTAGGGCGTGGTGGGGTGCGTTGAATAGATGTAGGACAACAGTATGTCGCCGTTCGATAGGCGGAGGAAGCTGGGATGTGCGAAGTAGCCGGACGCCGGCGGCTTGGGCTTGGCGACCAGCACGGACGACTTGCCCCAAGTCTTGCCCTTGTCCGGCGACTTGATCCCCATGATGCTGCCGCCCTGGGTATAGGACATCAGCAGCGAGCCGTCCTTGAGCTGGACGATATCGCCCGGCATACCCCGCGGCCCCCGCAATCCCCGCTCGACCTTTACGGCGACCGTTTCCTCGAACGGCTCGGCACCGATAACGGCCGTCACCGCCAGAGCAACAAGGAGCATTCCCAGCAGGTACGTCGTGGCCTCTTTCTTCATCTCGTTCTCCCCAATCAAAATTTGCTTGCGTCGATGACCTGGCCGTCGTGGCGGTTACCCAGGGCGACGTTCGTGTCCGCGTCGATCGAGTAACTGATGTTATGTACCGATCCGTCGCAAAAAACGGCGTTGAACCCGCCCGGGTGCGGGCCGCCAAAGCTCCAGCGCCAGCCGTAGCCCGGCCTGTCCTGCATGGGCTGATCGGAAATGTGCGTGTTGCAGAAAGTGTCGCTGTCGTCGCCGGCGTACATCGATTCGTTGTCGCAGGGGTCCTCTCCGTCGGCGTAACGGTCCGGGCTGAGATATTTTTCACCGGCCATATACGTGTTGCTGGAGCCGTCTCGGACGGAGGCCATCGTGACCTCGCTTCGCTGGTGGCAGATGCCGTTGTAGACAATCCCCTGGTTGACTTTCCAAACCGGGTTTGAATCGTTGTCGCCATCGACCAGTGTCGTTGGAGCCGCGCTGCCGACCATGCCGTCGCGATCTCGATCGCCCGCACAGGCGCAATAGTCACCCCGGGCAACACCCGTGTCTATCGTCTCGTCCTTGTTGTAGGCCCAGCCGCTGCCCGTGTCGGGATAGGCAATCGGTCGCCGGCGCGAGGGGCAGTTCATCACCGAAAGCGGCGTGACGGCCAACTCCTTGGTGGCGGCCTTCTGCTGCGTGGTGACGGTGTTCGGGTCGTTGTCGGCGGGCAACTGGTGCAGGGCCTGCTGCTCGAGGTGCGGCAGGATATTGTAGATCCAGCCGCCCGTCTGACGCTTGCCGAAGCCGCGATCGGCGTCGCCCAGCCAGCGCACTCCCCAACCGCCGGTGGGAAAGTGACCGTACGCCTCGTGATGCGACAGAAACGCCAGGCCGATCTGCTTGAGGTTGTTCGAACACTGCGCTCGCCGGGCTGCCTCCCGCGCCGATTGGACGGCGGGAAGCAACAGCGAGATCAGAATGCCGATGATCGTAATCACTACAAGCAACTCGACCAGCGTGAAGCCGCGCTTGCGTCGGGCAGCACGCGACGGCTGCTTGGCCTCCGCGGGAATCTCCAGGCGGACGGGAACCTGTTGGGAATCGCGCTCGACCGGCTCGCCGCGGGCGCGCCGGGCCAACAGCCGGCCAAGCATAGCGCCCTGCTCCTCGAAATTGAGTGTCGGGCGGATGATCGGATATGGGGCCGCCTCGTTGTCGCCGTGATAGTAGTCGGCCGCCACTACGCCCACGTCGCGGCCCGGCTCGAGTCCCTCCTCCCGGATCGCCTCGCAGGCGGCGTCGGCCATCAGGGAAGGTCGGGCGAGAATGCCCAGCGACTCGTCCGACTCGCGCAGCAGTCGACGCACCTCGTGCCGCACCGCGTCGGCGTCGTGCGGCAAGCAGCGAAATGTCAACGCTCCGGCCGGCAGACCATATGAGTCCATGGCGTCGCGCACGGCGTCAATCGCCAGGTAGTCGCCGGGCAACATCCGCTGGCGCGCCAGCAGCAGGATCCGCTTATGGCCTCGGCCCAATAGGTGCTCGGCCAGCAGCCGGCCGATCCGCCGTTGATCGCGGTCAACAAACGGCAGCCCGTCAACTGATGGATAGAGACTTCCAAACACCACGGCCGGCAACTCGCTGGCAGCGATCATCCGTTGCATGGGCAAGGTCGAGCCGACCAGAACACATCCTTCGGCCCCTGGGGAGCGGATCGACTCGGTGATCCAGCGGCGGAGGTGATCCGTCTCCTCGCCAAGCGGGACGAAGTCGAAACGTATTTGCGTGCCTGGCAGTTCTCTTTGCAGGCCCATCACCGCGCCGGTGTCGAGCAGCAGTTCCCGTCTCACGTGGCGATCGCACAGCAAGAGGTGTACGCAATCCAGCGGCGAACGATTGTCCTTATCCGGCCCCCCGGCGATGAATGTACCCACCCGTTGCCGCCGTTCGAGCATTTCTCGCTTCGTCAACAACTGCAAAGCCCGATTGGCATCGGTCGTATCCACGCGGAGCATGCGTGCGGTGTCGACCGTGCTGAGATACCGATCACCCGGCCTGAGCTCTTTCTGGCGGATGTCGGCCTCGATTCGCTTGGCCAGTTCGACGATTTTTGCAACACGTTCAGGCATCTGCTTTCTCCAGCTAATTCCAGCTATACCAGATTTAATCTTGGAAGTCAACGAATATTCGTGCTACGCAAGAATATTGGCGGATCGAGGTTC
Organism: uncultured Planctomycetaceae bacterium; assembly: GCA_964505115.1. Lineage (GTDB taxonomy): Bacteria > Planctomycetota > Planctomycetia > Pirellulales > Thermoguttaceae > CAZDHN01. The sequence continues at coordinate 165 of CAZDHN010000196.1, read as the reverse complement.
ATGCCACGACGTTGCGCAGTCGCTGCCGATGTTCGTAACCCGAGTAATACCAATGAGTTAAATGGCTGCTGATGTTTCCGATGGTCGTTTAGCGGCAATACCGTTCGTGTTTCACTGTTAGCCCGGTCGCCTGCGACCGGCTTGTGCGGCGGATTCCCCGGTTTT
>CAZDHN010000195.1:0-9770 GCA_964505115.1 uncultured Planctomycetaceae bacterium | reverse complement strand
GCGAGCGGAGACCGGACAGAAGGGCGGGACTCGCGTCTCTAGTTTGCAAACCCTGCTTCCACCGGGGCAAGCCCAGTGGGGGTAAGCACTTACGCATGGTAGCCATCCCGAAAGTGGCGCTGTCATATTAGAGGCTTGCACCGCAACTGCCTCGCATCGTGTGCGATCCCGTGCGTAAGACCTGCCTAAGTTTCGGCGACAACCATTGTGTCTTTTGGCCGATCGGCGGACGATGGCAAGACCCTTTTGCCTGCTCTGCTGGTTGATATTTACCATGCCATAAGTGGGGATTGTCTTTTCTTATGAAAGATTACGATTCTGTCCGCAAGATTTCCCTAACGGCTTGCTAATAAACGAGATAAGCCACCTGCGGGGAGGTCTTCAGCAGGCAATACTCGGGGTCGATTGTTGCAATTTATCAACGTCCAAATTACAATCAACGTTGTCGGAGTTACCTGCCCAGCTCAACTTCGCGGTTGGGTTCCTGCCGGTGGCGGGGAATTTCGGTCGGACAATCGGGCGGTCGGCGCCAAGAGCAAGAGCAAGAGGTCGACGCTGCCTGGGAACGTTGTCCGGCATCCTCCATACGGCCATGAAGTGCCGGGAGAGAGGGGGCAGTAATATATTTCCGGGTCACGGACGACATCAACCACTGACGTACCTGGCCGCTGTTACTTGTTGATACTTGCGTAGTTAAATGAACGCTTTAGTGCGACCGAAGCCCCAATCAAACGGAACGGTTCCGAAAGATCGTTAAGCTTTTGACGATGTTTGGGGGTTGGTGGTATAGGGCGGTTTTGCCCGGGAATCGGGTGTCGCCTTCCTTCATTGGCAATGCAACCGTCAATCACAGTTGCGGCAACCCGGAGGTAAGTCCCGTGATTACGGCAGCGAAACTCAGAACCCATACCGTTAAAGATCTGGCCGCCATGGCCAAGCGGAAGGGCATTCTCGGCTGGCACGCGATGCGAAAAGAGCAGCTCGTGCGGGCGCTGGTTAGACGCGCCAAGACGGCCGGCAAGCGAAACAACTCGGCGGGAAAAGAGAATAAGAGCGGCAAAGGCGACTCGGGCAAAGCGGCGTGTCCCACTCTTTCGCCTCATGCGCAGCGGCGTCTGAAGAAGATCAAGGCAAAGCTGGCCCAGGCCAAGAATCTGGCCCACGAGTCGGCTGTCGAGGGGAACGGGCACGCCAAGGACCGGCTGGTGGCGATGGTACGCGGGCCGTATTGGCTGCATGCCTACTGGGAACTGACCCGCCAGAGCATCGAACGAGCCCAGGCCGCCATGGGACAATACTGGCACGGGGCCCGACCGGTTCTCCGAGTATTGCAGGTCTCTCGCAACGGCACGACGAATTCGACTCGGGGAGCCGTGCGCGACATCGAAATTCACGGCGACGTGGACAATTGGTATATAGATGTCCAGGATCCGCCAAAGAGCTACCAGTTGGAAATCGGCTACCTGGCGCTCAACGGCAAGTTCCACGCACTGGCACGGAGCAACGTGGTAAGCACGCCCCGGCCCGGTTCGGCCGAGTCGGCCGGCGACGGCAACTGGACGGCGGTCGCCGACGATTTCGACCGCATCTACGCCATGAGCGGCGGGTACGCCGCGGAAGCCGGCCGATCAGAATTGAGGGACGTGTTCGAGGAGCGGCTTCACCGGCCCATGGGCTCGCCCATGGTTACCCGATTCGGGCTTGGCGCCGGCGGCGTGGGGCGCGAGCGGGACGACCTGGCCTTCCAGATCGACGCCGAACTGATAGTGTACGGGGCGACCGATCCGAACGCGCACGTGACACTCAAGGGGGAGCCGATCCGGCTGGAGGACGACGGCACTTTTTCAATGCGATTCGCGCTACCCAACCGGCGGCAGGTCTTGCCCGTGGTGGCCTCAAGCGGCGACGGTGTCGAGCAGCGGACGATCGTCCTGGCCGTGGAACGCAACACCAAGGTCATGGAACCGGTGATTCGCGAGCCCGACGAATAGTCTTCCGAAGTCGGAAGTCGGAGGTCGGAAGTCGGAAATCGGTGGCCGATGCGGGCGAATTGGCCTGGTTCCCTCCTTTCCAAGTCTCGGCATTCTCGTGTACATTGATACCCATGGGCAGATCGTGTCATCGCTGATGGGTGAGCAATGTCGAAGGATATATCGAAAATTCTCAAGGGCTGGGACTTCGATTCGGACGAGGTAAACGCCCGGATCATCAAAGGGGACGACGGCCGGGACAAAATCCAGTTGCGGTTGGATTTGGGCCTGCTGCAAATGGAAATGGATGGGCGTCCCGACGGACTCCGCCCCGAAGGCCACGAGTCCTGGCTGGAGTATTATCGGAAGAAGCAGGAATCGTATGACGAAGGCCATCCGGATTTGGCGTCCTTCGAACTGGGCGACGAAGACTGCGAGCGATTGTGGCGGGAGGGCGTCGAGTATTATCACCGCTACCTGAGCGCCTGGCACATGAAACTGTACGAACTCTGCGCCCGGGATACGGCGCGGAATCTGTGGTTGTTCTCCTTCGTTCGAGCGCATGCGCAAGACGATCGCAACAAGCTTCAGTTCGACCAATGGCGGCCATACGTAATCATGATGCACGTCCGCTCGCTTGCCACGCCGCTGTTGCAGCAAGGCAAGCACGCCGAATCGCTAACGGCAATCGAGTCGGGGATCGACGGGATTCGGGATTTTCTGGACGATTACGGTCAGGCTGACCAGACTGAACAATGCGTTGAGTTGACGAACCTGGAACGCTGGCGCGAAGAGATCATTGCCGAGGAAACTCGCACCACCGAGGCCCTACCGGAGACTCCCATCGAGTTGCTTCGCCGCCAGCTCCAAGAGGCCGTGGCCGCCGAGCAGTTCGAGGAAGCCGCCCGGCTCCGCGACGAGATTAGAAGGAAAGCGGAAAGCTGAGAGCGGAAAGCGCGACCCCCCCACATCTTCCAACCTTCGACTTCCGACTTCCGACCTCCGACTTGCCATGAAACTCATACGACATCCGGACGACCTGCCTGAAGAGCTTCGCCACGGGGCGCTGGCTATCGGCAATTTCGACGGCGTGCATCGGGGCCACGCCCTGATCGTCGAGCGGTTAGTCGCCTGGGCGCGCGAGTTGGGCGGTCCGGCGGTCGTACTCACGCTAGACCCCCACCCGGCCACGATCCTCCGCCCGCATTACATCCCCCCACCGCTGACTTGGATCGAGCGAAAGGCCGAGTTGCTGGGCCGGCTGGGCGTCGATGCCCTAATCGCATACCCGACCGATGAATCCTTCCTGGAAATGACCGCCCAGGACTTCTTCGACCGGATTGTTCGCGACTGGCTTCAGGCTCGGGCGATGGTCGAGGGGGTCAACTTTTTCTTCGGCCGCGACCGAAGGGGGGACGTCCACCGGCTGCAAGCCTTCTGCAAGGCGGTTGGAGTGACGCTCGACGTGATCGAGCCGCTGGAAACAGACGGCCGCATCGTCTCCAGTTCCCGCATTCGAGAGCTCATAGCGGCCGGCCGGATCGATCGGGCCGGCCAAATGCTGACGCAGCCCTATCGCATCCGCGGCACGGTAGTCAGGGGCGAGGGCCGAGGGAGAAAGCTCGGATACCCCACCGCCAACCTTGAGCAGATCGATACCCTGCTGCCGGGTGAGGGAATCTATGCCGGTCGGGCACTGGTGGACGGCGTGGCCTGGCCGGCCGCCGTTAACATTGGGCCCAACCCTACTTTTGGCGAGGGAAGACTGAAGGTCGAAGCCTTTCTCATCGGCTTCAAATCTTCCCTCTACGACCAGAGCATCGAGATTGACTTTCTCTCCCGGCTGCGCGATATTGTCCGATTCGACTCCGCCGGCGCGCTGGTCGCCCAATTGGACCGTGACGCGGCGGCGGCCAAGAAGGTAGCGGACGGTGGGTAGTAGTGATTTATTTATGCCTGGTTCAAATTGATGCGTTCTTCAGTAACACGTGGCAGTCCGTGTTAGCCCCGTCGCCTGCGACGGGATTTCAGCGGAAACCGTCCCGCCAGCCGGTCGCAGGCGACCGGGCTAACTGTTACTCCCGTTTGAACCGGCTCTCAATTTGCAGATTTAACAACCGAGGGATTTTATCGTGTGTGAAAGCTGTCAATCGTGCGGGTCGACGCCTTCGGAGCAGTCGGTCGACTGGCCGCGTTTCGTCGAAATGGTTCGGACGAATCAGCGGTTCGTGCTGACCACGCACATCCGGCCCGACTGCGACGGCCTGGGTAGCGCCCTGGCAATGGCGACTATCCTCCAGCGGCTGGGGAAGGAAGCGATCGTGGTCAATGGGTTCGCCATGTCGCCCAATCTGCGGTTCATCGATCCGCTGGAGAAGATCAAGCACCTCGGCACCGATATCTCGCCGGAGGAGTTGGAGTCGGCCGACGTGCTGATGATTCTCGACACTTCGGCCTGGGCCCAATTGAGTCACATCGAAGAGATTATCCGAGACACCAAGGCCACGAAGGTTGTCCTGGATCACCATGTTAGCGGAGATGATCTGGGCGCCGAGGAGTTCAGGGATACCAAGGCCGAAGCGACAGGTCGACTGGTATTCGAGGCGGCCGAGCATTTGGGTGTCGAGATTACCCCGGATATCGCTAAACCCCTGTTTGCGGCGATCACCACCGACACCGGCTGGTTTCGGTTTTCTTCCACCACCTCGGGCACCTATCGGCTGGCCGCCCAACTGGTCGACGCCGGCGCGGTGCCGAGCGAGACTTACGGCCTGCTTTACGAACAGGAAACCTTGCCCCGGCTCCAATTGGTCGGCCGGACCATGGCCCGAACCGAGACGGATCTTGACGGTCGGCTGATATATACCTGGATCGAACGGCGAGACTTCGACCAGACCGGGGCCCTGCCCACCGACAGCGAAGACGTGATCAACATGACGCTGGCGGTCGCCGGAACCGAAGCGGCGGTTATCCTGGTGGAACAGGCGGGCGGAGGCTTCAAGGTTAGCTTTCGCAGCCAGTGCGATCTGGATTGCAGCCGACTGGCCGAGCAATTCGGCGGCGGGGGACACAGAAAGGCGGCCGGAGCCATGGTCCGCGAACCGCTCGAAGCGGCCCGATCGAAAGTGCTTGACGCAGTCAGACTTGCCATGCAATAATACGGGGCAATCAATTGGCGAGTCGGCGGACAAATTGCAACCCGAAGCGTAAGCGAGGGACGCACGCGAGTTCGGTCATTGACCCGTCATACGTACGATGAGACATCGTATCGCGCCACGTGCCAAGCCAATGCTAGCAAAGCCGTTGAGCGTTCCTCGCTTACGCTTCGGGTTACGATCAAGGGACAAATGATCCGGACTCAAACAATCAACAACCCAGCCGCACAAGCCGCGGCGTCAAACTCCTAACGGCCTGAATCATGACGCAATCCACATCCTTATCTAAAACACCCGCCGGCAAAGCCCGACGCGGATTCCTCGGCAACACAATCGCTCTGCTGCTGGGTATCGTCGGGTATTCCGTCCCAGTGATTACCGGGATCGTTACCTTCCTCAACCCGCTCAGGCAGAAAGTCCAGGCCGGCCAGTTTATGCGGCTGGCGGCGCTCGATGTATTGCCCGACGACGGTACGCCGCGGAAGTTCCCCGTCATAGCCGATCGGACCGACGCCTGGAACCGGTTCCCCAACGAGCCGGTCGGTGCCGTGTTTCTCCGCCGAACCGGCAAGCAACAGGTCGAGGCGCTACAGGTGGTTTGCCCACACGCCGGCTGTTTCGTCGGATACGATGCGAAAGAGGACGAATTTCTTTGCCCCTGCCACAACGCCCATTTCGATCTGTCGGGCAAGCGCAAAGATGAAAAGTCCCCCAGCCCCCGCGACCTGGACACGCTCGAGGTGGAAATTCGCAACGATTCGGAAGTCTGGGTGAAATTCGAGAACTTCCAAACCGGAACCCCCAATAAGATTGTAGAAGCATGAACGCCCTGATTCGTTGGATTGATGATCGTACGGGCCTGGTGTCCGGAATTGCAGCATGCCGCGAAGCGCCCGTCGTCGGCGGCGCCGGTTGGATGAAAGTCTGGCCGTGCACCATCATGTTCAGCTTCGTCGTGCAGGCGATCAGCGGCTTCTTCCTCTGGATGCTTTATAGCCCCGGCGCTCAGACGGCCTGGGAGAGCGTCTACTACCTGCAATATGAAATTCAGGGTGGATGGTTCCTGCGAGCGGTACACCATTACAGCGCCCAAGTCCTGCTGGTGCTGGTCGCGATTTACCTTATCCAGATGATCGTGACCGGCGCATATCGGGCACCCCGGGAGTTCAAATTCTGGGTGATGGTTTTCGTCGGATTGGTCGTGCTTGGGCTGATGCTCACCGGCGACCTGTTGGCTTGGGACCAGAACAGCTTCTGGGCTACCCAGGTGCGAACCAAGTTCCTCGCGCTGCTGCCGGCCGTGGGGGGCGATCTGTACAAGCTGGCGATCGGCGGACCGGCCTTCGGGCATCTCACGCTCACCCGGTTCGTGGCCCTGCATGTCGGCCTGTTCACCGCCTCGCTGGGCGGACTGTTGGTCTTCTACGTTTGGGCCGCCCGAAAGGCAACTGCATCGGAGCTTAACAAAGACCGCGACACGGCGGCCAGCGTCGAAAGCACTTACTGGCCCAACCAGGCGCTGCGAAGCGGCGTGGCCTGCCTGATCGTGATGGGCGTGGTTGTCTATTTCGCCCTGAGCCACGGAACCTCCGGCGGCGCTGCCGGTGTTGAGTTGGGAGCGCCTGCCGACCCGGCCGACGCCTACGCGGCCGCCCGACCCGAATGGGCCTTCCTGGGCCTCTACGAGTTCTCCAACAAGTTTCCCGGTGAGTTGAAGCTTCTGCCGATTTTCGTCTTCCCCACCATTTTGCTGGCAGTGGTGCTATTGATGCCCATCGTCGGCCGCTTCCTGATCGGGCACGTCTTCAACATACTGTTCACGGTGGTGATACTGGGCGCTCTGGCAGTGCTTTCGTTCCAGGCGCTGGAACACGACCGGCTGAGCGAGAACCATCAGCAGGCGCTGGCGGACGGCCAGCAGCAGGCGGAACGGGTCAAACTGCTTGCCCAATCGCCGCAAGGTATTCCAGTCGGCGGCGCGCTGACCCTGTTGCGTAACGACGCCAAGACCCAGGGGCCAAAGCTCTTCGAGCAGCACTGTGCGAGTTGCCACGGTCACTTCAGCGTCGATAAGGATGGCGAGAAACAGGGCATCGTGCCGGAAAAAGTCTCGGCACCCAATCTGGCTGAGTTCGCCACCCGCGGCTGGCTGCTCGGCATGCTCGACCCCAAGAAGATTGTCGGCCCCGACTATTTCGGCGAGACGAAGTTCAAGCGGGGCGACATGGCCGGCTTCGTCAAGGAGACTTTCGAGGATCTGGAAGACGGGGACATCGAGGACCGCGAGACCCTGCTGATGGCCCTCTCGGCCGAGGCCGCCTTGCGGTCGCAGAAGGCGATCGACGCCCGCGACAAGGAGCGAATCGCCGAGGGCAAGGATCTGATCGCCGACGACTTCGGCTGCACCGACTGCCACAAGTTCCACGACGAGGGGCAACTGGGCGACGGCCCCGAACTGACCGGCTACGGCTCGCGCCAGTGGATCCTGGGCATTATCGCCAACCCGGCCCATAAGCGGTTCTATGGCGACGGGAACGACCGTATGCCGGCCTATGCCGAGACACCCCAGGAACCGGCCAAGAACATCTTGACCGATACCCAAATCGGCATGCTGGCCGACTGGCTTCGTGGCGAGTGGTACGAACCGCCACAAGAGCTCGCCAAGTAGGGCGATACGCCGGGGACTGGTCCATTTTTCGGCCGATTGATTGCCCATCCCCACGGCCACGCAGGCCGAAAACATGGACCTGTCCCCTTTCGAGGCCTCCGGGTCGCTGTCCCCTCGCCGCGGGCAAGACGGTGCTGCATCCACAGTTTCCATTGGATATCAACACGAATTATGCCACAACGTAACTCGCGGCGAGGACGCCGCGGCTCGAACAACTCCGAGTCGTTGCGTACGATGCCCGACCAATACCCACCCCGAGGACGGGGCATCTCAGACCTTACAGTACCGCCAACGGGGTATGCCGGCCGCAAAATCTACGGAATCGGTACAGTTTCACACCGTGCGGACCGATCCAAAAGAACACAATGTGGTGCAAACAGTGCGGACAAGATGTGCCTGGAGTTTCACCCCCCGACGGTGGGCCACTGGGCTGCGCGCGCTGCGGCCGGATACTGGGCGACCATGCATCGGACGACACAACGGCGGACCGCGAGCCAGAAAACTCCCTGCAAGCGGCGGAAGCCGAGGCCGACGCCGAGGCCCCAATCTCATCCGATCCGCCCTTGCTTTACGATAGTTGGGAGTTGGACGAGCAGTTGCGCCACGTCGAACGTGTCTTGGGTGGCCGGAAGGAAGCCGACAAGGGCGGCAAGTCGGCCCCTGGGCGTGAAACGGTCCGGCTCGACTCGCCACACATCGGTCCGGCCGGCCGGCACCAGCAGGTCAAGCGGGAGTTGCGGGCTGGGCGAACTGCCGCCTCCGGGGCGAGAGAGGGCGTTCTGCCGCTGCTAAGTTGGGCTGCTCTGTCGCTGGGACTGATGGCATTCGTCTGCGGCGGCGTCTTGCTCGGCTGGTCGGCACTCAGCGGACGCCAAGACCTCTGGTCGATTGGGATGCCGATCGTGTTGGGCGGTCAGGTCGGGCTGCTGGTGGGCCTACTGCTCCAACTGGATCGACTCTGGAACGATACTCGGTCGACCGTTGCAAAGCTCGATCACGTCGACGATCAACTGCGCGACTTGAAAACCACGACCACCATGCTGGGCAGCGGCCAGGAATCGGGCGGCCGCGCCTTCTATTCCCACATGGTCGAAGGCGCCGGCCCGCAACTGCTGCTAAGCGATCTCAAGAGCCAACTCGATCTGCTGGCGCTGAAGATCTCACAAAATCAGTGAGCCGGCTCCTCTTTAATGAACCCGTCCAGGCAATCGCCTTCGGGACCCAGCATTTGGGCCGCTTGCCGCAACAGGGGTGCCGCCCGATCGCGCTGGTCGTCGAAGTAGTAGAAGACGGCCAGCAGGAAGACCGCGTCGGCATCGTGCGGCTTGGCCGCGACGGCCTTGGCCAGCGCGTCCATGTGGGCCGTCTTGGCCAGTTGGTTGGGACCGTAGAGTTCGTCGGCCCGGAACTTCGATCGAGCCCAGCCCGGGTCCAGCGCCAAACCGTGCTTTAGCGCCCTCGCGGCCAAATCGTATCTGTCCTGGGCGGCCAGGGCGTATCCTTGCCGGAAATAGGCTTGTGCCAATCCGGGAGCGGCCTGGGCCGCTTTCTTGTAACGCTGGAAGGCGTCGCTGTATTTCTGATTGGCGAAATGCGCGTCGCCGAACCCGATGAACTTCCAGGCCAAGGCCAGCGCCTCCTGGTTGGTCGCCCGACCGACCGCCTTCTCATCGCCACCCGCCCCGGCGTCATTGTTCCTGTTTCTCTGCACCCTCGGAACTACAACTCCGGGGTCCGCTGCCGGCGCGTTCATCCGGTCGACGCCCATGAAACGCTTCACGGCTTCCGGGCCATACACTTCTTTGGCCGGTATGTACAGCGGCGGTCGGTAGTACGGGTATCGCCAGGACCAGGGAGTATAGGAGTACGGATATTGGTATGGATACGGATACGGATAGTACGGACGCGCGTACGGAGCGTATCCGTAACCGTACCAGTATGGCTGGCGATACGCTCGACTGTAGTAAGGATGGGACC
>CAZDHN010000194.1:0-9804 GCA_964505115.1 uncultured Planctomycetaceae bacterium | reverse complement strand
CGAAGACGTCGAACCGCTCGACCACCTCGTAAAAGCTCTCCGCCGACCGGCTGACCGACTCGCCGCGGCGAATTGCCATCTTTTCCCGCTGGTGCGGATGCACCCCGATCGGCTGATCGATCACGTCGCGATCGCGCTGCGGAACGCCGGCAACCAGCGCGAAGTATTCTTTGCTGATCGTGCGCTGTTCGAATTGGATGGCCAGCTTGGAGTGGGCCTGATCGGTCTTGGCAATCAGGATAACGCCGCTGGTGTCGCGGTCCAGCCGATGCACGATACCCGGCCGAGTCGGCCCGCCGGTCCCGCTCAGTTGTCCGGCGAAGCGATACTGCAACGCGCCGGCCAGCGTGCCCGTCCAATGTCCCCGCGCCGGATGCACCACCATGCCCGGCGGCTTATTGACAACGGCCAGGTAGTCGTCGTCGTGTAGGATGTCCAGCGGGATGTTCTCGGCCTTGGGTGCCTCGCGAGGCAGTTCGGGCAGGACGATCGTTACCGTTTGGCCCGGCCGCAGGCGGTGGCTGGGCTTCGTGCCCTTGCCATCCACCGTCACTCCGCCGGCGCTAATTACCCGGCGAAGATGAACCCGGCTGTAGTCGCTAAAATGATGCGCCAGGAAAACATCCAAGCGCCAGCCCGACTCGGAATCCGTCGTCGTCAACTCGACCGGCCGGGAGGAAAGGCTCTCTGGCGACATGGGGAATGGAGACGTTGCGGAGTTGTGATTGTTTTCAACTGCCATTTAGCGGGCTGGCTTGCCCCAATACCGTTGAAATGTAAGCACTCGTCGAACCGGTGTACGGTGATTCGACAATAGCCGCCAGCGGAAACTGGCGGTTGCTTTGCGGCTCGATCACACTGTTCAACAGCAACTGTTGCTTCAGGCAACCGCCAGCTTCCGCTGGCGGCTACCGACACTATGGTGGCAGTGTGGTCCTCCCGCACCGGCCTACTCATTCACCCGGCTTGCCGCCGGGCGCCGATTCCTTCAGGTCCATGAAATCGGAAGGCGTGGCGGCCGGTGCGTCGTCGGGCAGGCTGTCCAGGTCGAAGGCGGGCCGTTCGCCGGGCATACCCGGCTCGTTGGCAAAGGCCGGCTTCGGATCGTACTTGGCGAACTTGTCGTAAAATGCCTTGGTCTTCGGGTCTTTCAAATCCTCCAAGCGGCGTTGGGCCGTGGCCGTGTAGGCGCCTTCCGGCCAATCGCTGGCCACCTTCTGGTAGCTCTCGATAGCCTTGCTCAATTCGCCCTGTGCTTCCTGGGCCCGGGCCATGCCGAAAGTCGCCCGCTCGCGGAGCATCGACTCCCGGCTCCCATTCAACACGATCAGGTAATCGTCAACGGCCTTGCGCAGGTCCTGGTTCGCCGTGGCCTTGCTGCTGAAAAGCTGGTTGCACCCCTGAGCCAGGTAGGCATCGCCGGCAACCACGGCCGCCCAATGAGCTACGTGGCTGCCCGGAAATTGCTCGACCACTTTGTCGAACTCGGCCGGGCTGCCGGTCGCCCTGGCCTTGTAGAAGGAGTTCCAGGCCGCGGCCGTTTCGGTGGCCGACTCCCGACTCCACCAGGAATAGACCAACATTGCGGCGATGGCCAACAAGACGGTCCCGAAAATCAGATTCTTGTAAGGCTTGATCTCCTCGATAACGCCCGCCAGCCAATCGGCCAGTATGTTCTGTTCCAACTCGTGACGTCGTTCGCCCTTCATCTTCAAATACCTCGGATTAGCTTCTCGGTAACGGTTCAGCCTGGAATTGCAGCCTTTTCAGGCCGATCCAACAGACCATTGAGTATAAGCCTGGCTACTAAAACCCGTCAAGGTCGACCGATAATCAATACTACCGGGGGGGGTGTCACCCCATTTCGGTCGATATCCATCCCATAAAGCCGCGACCGACAAGGTCAAGATGGGAAATTAGGGATAGGTGGCGATAATGCGAAGCATGGGAAAGCGAGGGCAATAGCAAAACGCAGCACAGCGTGGGCGAGATTGGGGATGACCCGGTCGGGCAATTCCCCTAATATCTTCTCCGAATTGTCTACTCATACTCACACTCCTTCTCTTTTTCGTTTTGATCATGAACACAATTGCATTCATATTTGCGCGCGGCGGATCCAAGGGCTTGCCGCGTAAGAACCTGCTACCACTGGCCGGAAAACCGCTGATTGCTTACGCCATCGAGACAGGGCTGGCCAGCCATCGGATCGATCGGGTGGTGGTTTCGACCGACGACCGGGAGATTGCCGCCGTGGCACGAAGCCACGGTGCCGAGGTGCCGTTCATCAGACCGGCGGAACTGGCCGCTGATACGGCGCCGGAACGGCTCGCCTGGCAGCACGCCGTTCGGGAAATACGCCGGCTCGACGGCCCGGACGCGATCGACGTATTCGTCAGCATACCGCCGACGGCACCCTTGCGTTCGGTCGCCGACGTCGACGCCTGCATCGAAATGCTTATCCAGAGCGAGGCCGATACGGTCGTGACCGTAACCGAGGCCCACCGCAACCCCTGGTTCAACATGCTCATTCTGGAGGAGGATGGCGACGCCCAGTTGGTCATGGACAAGGAGAGTTGGGTCGGTCGACGTCAGGACGCGCCCGCCGTATACGACATGACCACGGTGGCCTACGTTGCTTGGCCCGACATCGTGCTAAACACCAACACGCTATTTGAGGGCAAGCTGAAGGCGCACTACGTGCCGATCGAGCGGGCGCTGGATATCGATGGCGAATTGGAATTACAGTATGCCGAGTTCATCATGCAGCGGCTTGGCAAGGCTGGAGTGAATGGGGGGTTGCGGAAAGCAGGATGAAGTCGATCAAGGAATTGATGAATTTGAAAGGCCGCGCGGCGCTGGTAACCGGCGGTGGCGGGTATATCGGCGGAGCCATTTGCGATACGCTTGCGGAACTCGGAGCCGACGTGGCCGTGGTCGACAAGCTCGACGAGCCCTGCCGGGCGACCGCTGAACGATTGACGGCCGATTACGGCGTCGAGGCCTTGGCCCTGGTTGTCGACCTGACGAACGAGTCGGAGACCCGGTCGGTGTGCGATCGGGTGGTTGCCGGGTTGGGGCGGCTCGACATCCTGGTCAATTGCGCGGCCTTCACCGGAGACGCCGACCTGGAAGGTTGGGTGGGTCCGTTTGAGACCCAGAGCCCCGACACCTGGCGCAAGGCATTGGAGATTAACCTGACCGTGCCGTTCGTGCTTACGCAATCGTGCTCGGAGGCCTTGTCGCGGTCGGGCAACGGGGCGGTCATCAATATATCGTCTATCTACGGCATGGCCGGCCCCGACCTGTCGTTGTACGAAGGGACCGGGAGGGGCAACCCGGCCGCCTACGGGGCGAGCAAGGGCGGTCTGCTGCAACTAACTCGCTGGCTGGCAACGGTAATGGCCCCGGCGGCGCGAGTGAACGCCATTACGCCGGGCGGTATTGAACGTGGGCAAGGCGAGCCGTTCCGCTCGCGATACGAAGCCCGAACCCCGCTGGGTCGGTTGGGGACCGAAGAGGAAATCAAAGGTGCCGCGGCATATCTGGCAAGTGACTTGTCGGCATACGTCACCGGCCACAATCTGATTGTCGACGGCGGCTGGACCGTTTGGTAGGAAGCCAAGCGACCGCGGTGCTCCATTCCAGGGAAGGATGCTCTTCGACATGAATACTCTCGATATCGGCGGGCGCAAGATCGGACCGGATGAATCGACATTCATAATCGCTGAAGTGGGCGTCAACCATAACGGCGACCCGGAATTGGCCCACCAACTTGTCGACGCCGTGGTCGCCACGGGCGCCGACGCGGCAAAGTTCCAAACATTCAAGCCGGAACGGCTCATCGCCCCATGCGCGCCCAAGGCGAAGTATCAGGAGGCGTCGGGCGAGTCGGGCGAGTCGCAGTTGGACATGCTCCGGCGGTTGGAACTGTCACATGAAGCCTTCCGCGATATCCACGCACACTGTCGCGAGGCGGGTATCCGCTTCCTCTCCACGCCCTTCGACGAACCGAGCGCCGACTTCCTCGTCGAACTGGGCGTGTCGGCGTTGAAGATACCGTCCGGCGAGATTACCAACCTGCCTTTTCTCTCCTACTTGGCGGAAAAGGGGTTGCCCATGCTGGTCTCGACCGGAATGGCGTCGCTGGGTGAAGTGGAACGGGCGGTGGAAACCATCGAACGCACGGGGAACCGCCAGATTGTACTGCTGCACTGCGTAAGCAACTACCCGGCCGATCCGGCCGACGTGAATCTTAGGGCGATGCTGACGATGGCCGCCGCCTTCGACTACACGGTGGGCTTTTCCGACCACACCGTGGGCCGTCATGTGCCGGTTGCCGCCGTTGCGATTGGCGCCCGGGTGGTGGAAAAACACATTACGCTCAGCCGCGACATGCCGGGTCCCGACCAGCGGATGTCGACCGAGCCGGACGAGTTCACCCGACTTGTTGACGATATCCGCTCGGTGGAAAGCGCGCTGGGTGACGGTCGCAAGCTGCCGGTGGCCGCCGAGGCCGAAACGGCGCTGGTGGCCCGAAAGAGCCTGATCGCCATTTGTCCGATCTCGACCGGCACGATGATCGAGCCGGAGATGATCGCGGCAATGCGACCCGGCAACGGCCTTGCTCCCTCGATGACCGATATGGTCGTCGGCAAGTTGGCCGTCAAGGATCTTCAGCCGGGCGAGATAATCCAACTAAATGCGGTTGCATAAAGCGGAACCTACACTACTAACCTCAGAGATCGTTAAGTTTTTGACAAAGATAGGCTTGGTTCAAAGATGGGTAACAGTTAGCCCGGTCGCCTGCGACCGGAACAGAGGCCGGTTTTCACTACTTCTCCCGTCGCAGGCGACGGGGCTAACACGGCTAGCGCTTGTTACCCGAAAACGTGTCTATTTGAACCATGCCCAAAGATATGTGGTTGAGCGGCTGTAATGTGTTACCTAAAAAGGGGTTAGGGGGCAGGGGTCAGACAAGCAAATGAGCGACAAGACGCTACAACCCGGCACGCCCTCGGATACCCCGCTTGTGTTTCACAAGTGGTCAGAATCGCTCGCCGCGCCGCCGGTCGACTACCATATGCACACCACCTACACCGATGGCCGTTCGGATGTCGGCGAGATGATCGAAGCGGCTGTCGCCCGGGGTATGACTGAAATCCTCTTCAGCGATCATGTCCGGCACGACAGCAGCTACTTTCCGCGGTTTGTCGAAGATGTCCGCTCGCGCCGGCAGTCGGGTTTGACGATCTACGTGGGCGCGGAAGCCAAGGTGCTCGACACGGCCGGAACGCTCGACTGCTCGCCTTCAACAGCTTCCCTTTGCGACGCGATCATCGGCAGCGTCCACTCGGCGCCGCCGGAGGCGGACGGACGGCGGCCCTGGTCGAATTTCGAGGCGGAAGAGGCGCTGGAGTTGGAATTCCGGCTCGCCATGGCGATCGTCACCCAGAGCCGAGCGCACATTCTGGGCCATCCGCTGGGAATCTCCGTTGCAAAATTCGACCAATGCCCGACCGACCGCTTGTACGAGTTGGCCGTGGCCTGCCGCCGTCACGGCAAGGCTTTCGAACTTAACCCTCGGTATATTGCCCGCGCCGACACCTGGCTGGACGTCGTTCGCCGGGCCGAGTGTCCGGTGAGTTTCGGTTCCGACGCCCACGAAGCCCGCGACGTCGGCGGTTCCTGGGAGCAGTACGCCGCAAATCGTTGCGGAGTTGTGAGATAGCTTATATAAGGCCGCGACCGGCCGGAGGTGATTTGTCCGTAGCTGGATTCGCAAGAATTCAGCCCTGATGCGACCAACCGAATTCTTGCGAATCCGGCTACCGGTCGCGGCTTTATAGTTTTCCTGTAATCGGAAACCTTGACACGGATGTCAAACGGTTCGAAATGGATTCCAAATGGTTGAACTGGAAAAGCTGCTGATTCGGCCGGAACACTCGATCCGCGAGGCCATGGTCCATATCGACCGAAGCGGCCAGGGGATCGTGCTGTTGGTCGACCCGGCGGGGCGACTCGAGGCCACGATTACCGACGGCGATATTCGCCGCGCGATCCTGGCCGGCGTCAACCTCGACACCTCCATCGCCGAACTGATCGTTCACAGGAATGAAACGCTCGGCAGGAAACCGGTAACCGCGCCGCAAGAGACGACCAGCGAGGAATTGCTCGAACTGATGCAATCCAAGGGCGTTTCGCAGTTGCCGCTGCTCGACAAGCACGGTCGGGTGGTTGGGCTGTCTACTCTGGCTGAATTGGTGCCCGAGCAGGCCCTGCCGGTTCAGGCAGTAATCATGGCCGGCGGGTTCGGCAAGCGGCTGCGACCGCTAACCGACGATACGCCCAAGCCCATGCTGCCTATCGCCGGACGCCCCTTGATGGAACGAACCATCGAACGGCTGCGTCGGGCGGGCATTCAGCGAATCAATATCACCACGCACTACAAGCCGGAAATAATCAAGGCACACTTCGGCGGCGGAGAAGATTTCGGCGTCGAGTTGACCTACGTTGCCGAGGACCAGCCGTTGGGAACCGCCGGCTCGCTGGGGTTGGTTGGCCAGACCGAACAACCGCTGCTGGTGATGAACGGCGACATTCTAACTAGCGTGGATTTCCACGCCATGCTCAGCTTCCATCAAAAGCACAAGGCCGAGATGACCGTGGGCGTGCGGCAGTTCGACGTCGAGGTGCCTTACGGCGTGGTCGAAGCCCGAGAGGGTTTGGTCTGCCGGCTGCGGGAGAAGCCCAAACACAACTTCCTCGTCAACGCCGGCATCTACCTGCTCGAGCCGTCGCTGTGCCGTTGCATTCCCGACGGCCAACGCTACGACATGACCGATCTAATCGCCAAGTTGCTGGACGAGAAACGTCCCGTCGCCAGCTTCCCGATCGTCGAATACTGGCTCGACATCGGCCGGCACGACGACCTGCAACAGGCACAAAAAGACGCCGGTAAAATGAGGTGGGCATCGTGAAGGGAATTGCAGGGAAACGCGCGCTGGTTACCGGAGCCGGAGGCTTCATCGGCAGCCATCTGGCCGAACGGCTGGTGGAACTGGGGGCCGAGACTCGGGCGATGGTCCACTATAACTCGCTCGGTAGCCAAGGTTGGCTCGACCAATCGCCACGCGCCGGCGACATGGAGATCGTGGCCGGCGACATCTCCGACCAGGGAAGCGTCCGTCAAGCGGTCGAAGGTCGCGAGATTGTCTTCCACCTGGCCGCGCTGATCGCCATACCCTACTCGTACAGCGCCCCGGCTTCGTATGTTCAGACGAACATAACCGGCACGCTCAACGTGCTGGAGGCCGTTCGCGCCAGCGGCGTCGGGCGGCTTGTGCATACGTCGACAAGCGAAGTCTACGGCACCGCGCTAAGCGTACCCATCGGCGAGGACCATCCACTGCAAGGCCAGTCGCCATACTCGGCCACCAAGATAGCGGCCGACAAGCTGGTTGAATCGTTCTTCCGCTCCTTCGACGTGCCGGCGGTTACCGTGCGGCCGTTCAATACCTTCGGACCGCGCCAGTCGGCCAGGGCGGTTATTCCAACCATCATCTCGCAGTGCCTGGCAAGCGATACCGTGCGGCTGGGGAACCTTACCAGCACGCGCGACCTGAACTACGTGGTCAATACGGTCGATGGCTTCCTGCGCGCGGCCGTGGCGCCTGACGCAGTGGGGCGAACGGTCAACTTGGGCTCCGGCCTGGAAATCAGCATTGGCGACCTGGCCGAGCGGATCGTTCAGTTGGTCGGCCGGCCGGTTACCGTACAGAGCGAACAACAACGCATTCGACCCGACAAGAGCGAAGTCGACCGGCTGCTGGCCGACAACCGGCTCGCTCTGGAGCTGCTCGGTTGGGAACCGCTGGTCGATTTCGACGACGGCCTGCGGCAAACCATCGATTGGATGCGGAAGAATATGTCGAAGTATCGGCCCGATGTTTACACGGTTTGAGGGATTAGGGATTAGGGATTAGGGATTAGGGGCGAGGGAGAAACTATCCGCCAGCGCGTCTTCTCGTCCCTGTCCCCTGACCCCTGTCCCCTGACCCCTGACCCCTGACCCCTGTCCCCTGGCCCCTGACCCCTACTTTGTCCGGAACCAAGAAATGAATCCGTCAACTCCAGCCGCGGCCGAAAGCATCGATAACGTGCTGATGTTGCCTTCGCACGAGGCGACACTCAAGGAGATGCTCTATACGGCCGAGGCACTGGCGGCGACCGGCCGCTATCGATGCACATTCGCAATTAACTGGGCCTGTTCCGAGCGGTGGCTGGACAAGATCGACCAGCAGGGGCATGGCCTGATACTCAAAGGCCGCGCGTTGCGTCGCGGGGGCAAGCCGGCCAAACGCGCGGAGAATCCGCCGGCCGCCACGCCCTCCAGGCTGAAGGGTATCGTCCGTTCGATAAAGTCGGCTTTGAAACGAACGCTGCAAGCCGTTCTCCGGCTGACGCTCCTGGAGCCCGTCCTGAGCTTCGCTGAATCGTGGTTTAGATACAAGAGACGCATTCGGCTGGCGCGGCAACTGCTTGGGCAGGTCGAGCCGCGGTTGATCGTTGTACCCAGCGATCGGCTTATCGGGCTGGAAACGGCCCTGATCGTGGAAGCGACCAAGCGAAACATCGCTTCGTTGGTGATTTCCTGGGCGATTGCGCCGCCGAATGGGTCGGCCGTCTACAGAACCCGACAGCCCGGCTACGAAACTACTTACGGCATGAAACGGTTGATCAATCGGTTGGTCGCCAAGTGGTTTCCCCAAATGGCGCTCGAGGAAAACGGTGAAAAGTTGCTCTTCCTGCCGGGTGAGGTTACCCTGGCCGCAATGTCGTTGGGGATAATGAACCCCTGCCCCTGGCGGTTCGTCGGCGGCGGGCTAGCGACGCTCACCGCGGTCGACGGCCAGCGCATTCACGATATGGCCGTCCGACAGGGCGTGCCGGCCGACCGGCTCGTGGCCACCGGCCGCGTGTCGACCGATTCACTGTATCGCACCAACGTCGATGCGGCCGAACACCGCCGCCGGCTCTACCGGAAGCTGAATATCGACGCCGAATTGCCGATTCTGCTCTGTTCCGTGCCGAACCTGGGGGAACACAATTTGTGCTCCTGGGAGGAGCACTGGCGGCAGACGGAGTCCCTGTTCGGTGCCATGGGCTCGCTGGAGGGCGTGAACGTCGTGCTCAGCCTGCATCCCAAAAGCAACCCGGACGACTACCGCGAGGTTGCCGCCCGGCATGGCGCGGTCATCGCAACGGACGAGCCGATCGAACGTCTGATGCCGGTTTGTGATGTGTTTATAGCGACGCTCTCCTCGACGGTGCTGCTGGCCGTCGGTTGCCATAAGCCGGTTGTCTTGCTCGATATCTATGGAATGGGTTACGATGTGTTCAAGTCCTGTCCTGGCGCCGTGACCGTCCGCCAGAAGGAAGAGACGCTGCCCGCCTTGCGGCGTCTCTTCGAGGACCGCCAATTTCACGCGGAACTGGCCGGCCAACAGGAAGCCGAAGCCGAGCAGTGGATCCAGGCGGACGGCAAATGCGCCCAACGGATTATCGCCCAGGCCGACGCTTTGGTCCGTGGAGGTCGGAAGTCGGGAATCGGAAGTCGGAAAGTCGCGGCGTAGCGGCGTGGGAGAACATGCGGCGAGCAAGAGGTGACTGGACTTTTAGTGACTGGACTTTTAGTGACTGGACTTCGGCAGAATGCAGATTGAATCTCCCCTCTCCCTTTGGGAGAGGGGCCGGGGGTGGGCTGATGAAAATGTTGTTTATGTGTGTTTCCTGCTAACCGTGCGT